>NZ_JBYNAH010000062.1:0-23168 GCF_059781815.1 Salipiger sp.
TCTCGATGGAGCAGAAATCGATCACCGCGGTGCACGGGGTGTAGAGGTAGTAATAGTGCCAGCGGTCGACATTGCCGGTGAAGCCGCCGAAGGCCTTGAAGAAGCCGATGGGCTCGGCATCGCGGATCCAGCGCCAGGCGACGATCGCCTCGCCCTCGGTCTGGACATGGACCGGGACGTTCTCGGAGGCGGAATTGCCGAGCGTGGTCGGGTGCACGAAGCTCACATGCGCCGGGTCGACGAGGTTTTCAGCGACGTTGAGGTAGTTCGACTTGAGGTGCAGCGCGTCGCCGTGATGGGCGGCCCAGTTCGGGTCGGAGAACTCGGGCATGTCGAAGACCTGTGCTTCGTCGGCCTTCTCGGCGTCGCCCATCCAGATCCACACGATGCCGTGTTTCTCGACGATGGGGTAGGCCTCGACATAGGCCGACTTCGGCAGGTTGTTCTGCCCGGGCACCCGCACGCAGGCGCCGGAGCAGTCGAAGGTCAGGCCGTGGTAGCCGCATTGCACGGTGTCGCCGATGCGCTTGCCCTTGGAGAGCGGCAAGAGCCGGTGCGGGCAGCGATCCTCGAGCGCGGCGACGGTGCCGTCGGATTTGCGAAACATCACCACGTGCTCGCCGAGGATGGTGAAGCGGCGCAGCTCGTCGTCGATTTCCGTCGACCAGCCAGCGACATACCAGGCGTTCTTCACGAAATTCGTCATCGTCGTTCTCCCTTGCATCCTCGCTTGGTTCGTCAGCGAATTCTTGTTCCGGTCAGCGCAACCCGTCGGCGCCCTCGATCTCGTCGTGTCTCAACCCGCCGACGCGCGGCAGCGGGCGTCCGGTCTGTTGCAGCACCACCGCGACGACGATCTCGCGCGGGCGCGGGGCATCGGGGAGGCGCAGGCGCATGGCGTCGAAATGGCTGCGCACATAGGCGGCATCCTTGTGGCCGAGCGGCACGTCGAGGATCTCGCCGGCGCGGCCGATGGCCTTGGAGGACGGCACCAGCGCCTTGCCACCGCCGATCACCGCGCGCAGCGGTGCGCCGAGCTTGGGGTGCAGCAGGGCGGCGGCGTGTTCGAGCTCGCCCAGCTCGCCCACCAGTGCGGCCTTGCCGTAGCCCGCGATCTCTTCCGCGCCGCAGCCGAGCGCGGCCAGCGCCTCTTCGCCCAGGAGCGTGCCCAGCTCCGCACCGGTCTCGATCAGCTCGGAGAGATCCTCGGCATAGGCCCCGGCAAAGGGGTTCTCGATCACCGCGGCGGCGAGCGCCCGGCGGGCGGGCGGCGAGACCGCCTCGCCCATCTCGGAGCGTGTCTCCTCGAGCAGCGTGATGATCTTGCGCAGCTTCAACGGAGACCGTCCTCGCCCTTGACCTGATCCTTGGTGAGGCCGCCGATGCGGGCATGGACGCGACCCGAGGTGGTCATCACCAGCACCAGCGCGATCTCGTTGGGGCGCGGCGCGTCGGGCACGCCGACCTCGACCGCGTCGTAATGGGTGCGCACGTAGGAGGCATTGGTGTGGGTCACCGGCACGTCGAGGCGGGTGCCTGCGGCGCCGACCTTCTTGGTCGAGGGCACGATGGCCATGCTCTTCTCGATTGCGTCGCGCATGGCGTAGCCGCCGGGCACGTGCCAGAGCGCGCCGTGCTCGATCTCGCCGTTGACGCCGACGATGGCGCCCTTGCCGTAGCCTTCCACGGCACTGGCGTCACCGCCGAGCGCGTCGATGCACATCCTGGCCATCTCGGCGCCGAGCGGCTCGAGATCCTTCATGAAGGGCAGGATGTCTTCGACATAGCCGCCGGCATAGGGGTTCTCGATCACCGCGATGGCGGCGGCGCGCTTCTGCGGCGCCTCCGGGGCGGGGCCGCCCTCGTGGAAGATGGTTTCGACCTGGACCAGCGTCTTGCGGACCTTCACCTCAGGCATATTCGGGCTCCTCCTGGGAAATGGCATCGCCGAGGGCCCTGCGTTCGCCGGCCAGCGCGAGGCAGGCGGCGCGGATCAGGCCGCGGCGGATGTAGTCTTGGGCCAGCGCGTGCCCGGCGTCCAGCGCCTGGCGGGCGTCCTGGGGCGTGAGCGCGCCGACATCGGTGGTGACGAGGCGCGCGCCGAGATCGCTGTCGGGGGCGAGCTCATCGGCGGGGGCACGCGCGATGGCGGGGTGGCCGGGCAGGTCGACGGCATTGGCAATGAGTGTGGCGGCGACGTCGGCGGATGCCGCGTCGCGGGCCAGCACGGTGACCGCGTCGGCGATGCCCATCGACTGCGAGCGCCCGCGCCAGCCGCTGGTGGCGACGCCGCCGATATCGTCGGCGGGGCCGATGATGGCGCGGCCGCCGGGGGCGCGGATGATCGGGTCTTCGCAGATCGCCAGCCGCAGCGGGGTCTGCCGGGTCCAGAGCGCGATGTCGCCACCGTTGTTCACATGGGCGCTGTCGAGCCCGTGGCCCGGCGCCAGCATCGCGGCCAGCACGTGATCGGCAATCGAGCCCGCCACCGCCGCCATGGGCGTGACGAAGAGGTCCGCGAACGGCGCGGTGGCGGTGGCCATGCGCTGCGCCACCGGGCCGGCGGGCAGGGGGCCTCTATCGGCGCGCAGGCGGGGCAGCTCTTCGCAAAGCGCGGGCAGCACCGGCTCAAACGCCTCGTGGGCGCGGCGCAGCGCGGCATGCGCGGGCTCGGCGGGGCCCTTCGCGGTCACGATCAGGTCGATGGGGCCGTGGGTCAGCCGCATCCGCCCGTCGCGGGCCATCTGAACGATGGGGCCCTCGCGAAAGCTCATTTCAGCGGCTCCTTGGCGACCGGCCAGGGCGCGCCGCTCTTGCGGCTCTCGGAGCGCTGGCCGGACAGGCGGTGATCGCTCTGGCGCGGATGGATGCCCTTGAGCGCATCCTCGAGCGGCATGACGTAGTCCATGTGGCCGCCAAGCGCCTGGTAATCGGCGCGCGACATGGTGAACTCGATGGGCGCGACCAGCGCCGGGGTCGGCACGTAGCCGAAGGCGTTCTTCGGCATCTGCGTCACGTCCGACATGAAGGTGATGCCGCCACCCGGCCACATCATCACCGGCGCGCCGCCGCAGGTCACGCGGGTCAGCCGCGACTGCACCGAGCGGGTCAGCGAGACCGGGTTCTCGGTCACGCCCGAGCGCAGCGAGCCGCCGGCACCGGCCATGAACAGCACCGAGGCCATCGAGGGCTCGCAGTTTTCTTCAATGCGCTGGACGGAGGGCAGAAGCCGCGCAGGCATCTCCTTCTGCACCGGCACCAGATTGTCGTTGAGCTCGTAATATGCGGCGTGTTCGCC
The DNA here is from genome assembly GCF_059781815.1 of Salipiger sp. Lineage (NCBI taxonomy): Bacteria > Pseudomonadati > Pseudomonadota > Alphaproteobacteria > Rhodobacterales > Roseobacteraceae > Salipiger > Salipiger sp. The sequence continues at coordinate 3,299 of NZ_JBYNAH010000062.1, forward strand.
GGTGGTCGAGACCATCAGGATCGAGAGGCCGGGCCACGCCTCGGGCTTCCACGTATCGAGAATGGCGAGTGGATCCGAGAGGTCGGTGCCGCCCCAGCCGGTGCCCGGCTCGGCGACCTGGAAATAGCGCCCCGGGGTCGAGCGGCGGCCCTTGATCTTGATGCCGGTGGGCTTCCAGCCGATGACCTTGCCGGCCTGGTGCTCGGACATGACGCCGGTGATGTGATCGTCGACCACCACCACCTCGTCCACGAGCCCCTTCCACTGCGCCGCGAACATGCCGACCGTGGCCGAGCCGCAGCCGACGCGCATGCGCTCCTCGGCCTGCCCGTTGACGATGGGCGCCTGACCGGCGGTGATCTCGAGCTCGGCGCCGTTGTCGATGGAGAGCTGCACGCTTTCGCCGTTGCAGAGCGCCAGCAGGGCGGAGCAGGTGGCGCGGCCCTCTTTCTTCGAGCCGCCGGTGAGGTGGTTCACCCCGCCGAGCGAGAGCATCTGCGAGCCGTATTCCGAGGTCGTCACGTGGCCGATGATCTCGCCCTCGGCGCGCACCCAGGCGCATTCGGAGCCAAGGTGGCGGTCGGTGTCGATCTTCACCTTGGCGCCGCAATAGGAAAAGATCCCCTCGGTCACCACGGTGATCATGTCGGCATCCGCCGCCTTTGAGGCGACGATGAAGGGCGCTGGCTTGTAATCGGGATAGGTGGTGCCGGAGCCCACGGCGGTCAGGAAGGCCTCGTCGCCCGAGACGATGTCGCCATCCCACTCGCGCTCGAGGAAGGGCACCAGCGCCACGTCCTCGCGGTTCTCGAGGATGGTCAGCGGGTCGAGCCGCACCAGCTCGCCGCCCTCGTTGGCGTAGCGGTCGCAGGCCCCTGCGCGGCCCTCGGCGATGTAGCACATCACCGGGCAGGCATCGCAGCGAATCTTCTCGGGCTTCTGCGCGCGCTCGCGTTTTACCGGGGGCGTCTCAACCGTCACGTGCGGGCTCCTTGGCTGGCCTGGTGGCGTCATTGCGTTGTAATTCGTTTGTATACGAACGCATGACCCCTGCCGGTCTGTCAAGCGGCATGGTGTGGCAACGCGGGCCGAGATGGACCTGTGTCGCGTTTTTCAGCATTCTGTTCCGACCGGGCAGGGCGCGCGATGATGGCGATTGACAGAGTTCGGAAATCGCCCCTAGGCTCTCTGTCAAATTGTTCGCATACGAATGAAGTGCGGCGAAGAAGGCGGCGCAGACCGACCAACCCAGCGACCAGCAAGGAGAAAGCCCAATGCCACTGCATCGCCCCGAATCGCTCGACGCTGCGCTCGAGCTTTTGCGCGACGGGCGAGCGGTCGCCCTGGGCGGCGGCACCGACCTCTACCCGTCCTTGCGCGATGGCACACCGCCTGCCGAGATGGTCGACCTGACCCGAATCGCCGGGCTGCGCGGCATCACTGCGGTCGAGGGCGGCTGGCGCATCGGCGGGGCGACGACCTGGACGCAGGTGGTGAAGGCCGAGCTGCCGCCGCTCTTCGACGGGCTCAAGGCCGCGGCGCGCGAGGTTGGCTCGGTGCAGATCCAGAACGCCGGGACGGTGGCGGGCAATCTCTGCAACGCCTCTCCGGCGGCCGATGGCGTGCCGGCGCTGCTGGCGCTCGAGGCGCAGGTCGAGCTTTCGGGGCGGGCTGGCACCCGGCGCATGCCGCTGGGCGAGTTCATCACCGGCCCGCGCGCGACGAAGCTGGCGCCGGGCGAGATCCTCTCCGCGCTCTTCATCCCCGAGGCCACGGGGCAGGGCGCCTTCCTCAAGCTCGGCGCGCGGCGCTATCTGGTGATCTCCATCGCCATGGTCGCCGCAGTGGTCGAAATGGAGGGCGAGCGGATAAGCACTGCCCGCATCGCCGTTGGCGCCTGCTCCCCGGTGGCGCGGCGGCTGACGGCGCTGGAGGCCGCGCTTGAGGGCGCGCCCCTCGAGACCGCCGAGCAGATCGTGCTTGGCTATGATTTCCCAGAACTTAGCCCCATCGACGATGTGCGCGCCCGCGCCGGTTACCGCCGCGAGGCGGTGGCCACGCTGGTCGCCCGCGCCATCGCCGAGGCGGCCACGCCCATGAAGGAGGTGACCCATGTCGCTTGATGCGCCGCAGGGCCATATCGGTTTCACCCTCAACGGGGCCGAGATCACTGTGCCCGCCGATGCGACCGCGCGGCTTTCCGAGGTGCTGCGCGAGGTGGCTGGCGCGCGCGACGTCAAGGTCGGCTGCAATGCCGGCGATTGCGGCGCCTGCACCGTGCTGCTCGACGGCGCGCCGGTCTGCGCCTGCATGATCGCCGCCGGGCAGGCGCAGGGCTGCGAGATCGAGACCCAGGCGGGGCTCGTCGCCGGCGACCGCGATGCCGAGCGGCTGGCGCAGAGCTTCCAGCGCCATCAGGCGGCGCAATGCGGCATCTGCACGCCGGGCATGATGGTCTCGGCGGTGGCGCTGCTGCGCTCGGGCGAACAGCTCACCGAAGAAAGCGTCTCGGACGCGCTGGGCGGCGTGCTCTGCCGCTGCACCGGCTATCGCAAGATCATCGCCGCCGTGCTCGACGCCTCCACCGCCGCGCCGCTGGCGGAAGGCGCTGTTGGGGCGCCCATCGCGCGGCTCGACGGCTGGCCCAAGGTCAACGGCACCGAGCGCTTCGGCGATGACGTGGCGCCGGCGGATGCGCTCACCGTGCAGGTGATCCGGTCGCCGTTCCACCGGGCAAGCTTTTCCTTCGGCGATCTGGAGGCGTTTCGCGAGGAGAACGGTCTCGCCCTGATCCTCACCGCCGCCGATATCCCCGGCGAGAACCGCTTCGGCGTGATCCCCGGTTTCGAGGACCAGCCGGTCTTTGCCGAAGCCGAGACCCGCTTCAAGGGCGAGGCGGTGGCCGCCGTGGTCGGCACGCCCGAGGCGCTGGCGGGGATGGAGCCGTTTCCCGTCGCGTGGGAAGAGCTGGCATCTGTGCTGACCCCGGAAGGGGCCGACAAGGCGGCGCTGCTGCATGAGGACCGCGCCGACAACGTCATGTGCCGCGGCTACGTGGCGCGCGGAAACGCCGCCGAGGCGATGGCCAAGGCCGCGCATGTCGTCTCGGGCGAGTTCTCCACCGGCTTCATCGAGCATGGCTATATCGAGCCCGAGGCCGCCTCGGCCCGGCGGGTCGGCGACCGCATCGAGATCCAGTGCTGCACGCAGGCGCCGTTCATGAACCGCGACGGCATCGCCGGCATCATGGGGCTGACGCCGGAACAGGTGCGCATCCTGCCCACCGCGACCGGCGGCGGCTTCGGTTCAAAGCTCGACCTCACCGCGCAGCCCTACGTGGCGCTGGCGGCGTGGATGCTCAAGCGCCCGGTGCGCATTGCCTATACCCGCGCCGAATCCATCGCGACCTCGACCAAGCGGCACCCCTCTCAGGTCCACATGGAGATCGGCACGGATGCCGAGGGTCGGGTCACGGCGGTGCGCTTCGACGGCACCTTCAACACCGGCGCCTATGCCAGCTGGGGGCCGACGGTGGCCAACCGCGTGCCGATCCACGCCTCCGGCCCCTATAAGACCCCGAATTACGAGGCCAAGAGCGCCGGCATCCATACCAACACCGCCCCCGCCGGCGCCTTCCGCGGCTTCGGCGTGCCGCAATCGGCGGTGGCGCAGGAGCAGCTCTACGACCTGCTCGCCGAGAAGCTGGGCATGGACCGGCTGGCCTTCCGCCGCCTCAATTGCCTGACCAACGGCGATCCCACCGTGACCGGGCAGGTCTTCGAGACCGGCATGGGCATCGACGCCTGTTTTGATGCGCTGAAGCCCCACTGGGACAAGGCCCTGACGGATGCCGAGGCCTTCAACGCCACGAGCCAGACGAAGAAACGCGGCGTCGGCATCGCGGCGGGCTGGTATGGCTGCGGCAACACCTCGATGTCGAACCCCTCGACGATCCGTGCCGGCATCACGGCGACCGGAGACCTCTGCCTGCATCAGGGCGCGGTGGATATCGGGCAGGGCGCCAACACCGTCATCACCCAGATCTTCGCCGAGGCGCTCGGCGTGCCGGTGGGCCAGATCAGCATCCTCGGCCCCGATACCGACATCACCCCCGATGCCGGCAAGACCTCGGCCAGCCGCCAGACCTATATCTCGGGCAACGCGGCCCGACTCTGCGGTGAAGCGCTGCGGGCGCAGATCCTGCGGCTCGGCAACGTCTCCGAGGCGGCGACCATCACGCTCGAACAGGGCGGCATCACGCTTTCCGATGCGGGCACGCAGGTGCGCGTCGAACTCGAGCCCGCCGAGGGCTACGCCATCGAGGCGGTCGAGAGCTACGACCCGCCGACCTCGCCACTGGACGAGAACGGGCAGGGCGATCCCTACGCCGTCTTCGGCACTGCCGCCCAGCTCTGTGAGCTCGAGGTCGATACCGCGCTCGGCACCGTCAAGCTGCTGCGCTTCGTTGCTGCCCATGATGTCGGCCGCGCCATCAACCCGCTGCTGGTCGAGGGCCAGATCGAGGGCGGCGTGGCGCAGGGCATCGGCCTTGCGCTGATGGAGGAGTTCCTCCCCGGCCGAACCGAGAACCTGCATGATTACCTTATCCCCACCATCGGCGACGTGCCCCCGATCGAGAGCCTGATCATCGAGAGCGGCGACGCCCACGGCCCCTACGGCGCCAAGGGGCTGGGCGAGCACTGCCTGATCCCCACCGCGCCGGCGGTGCTCAACGCCATTGCGCATGCGACCGGCGCCCGCGTCCACCACCTCCCCGCCACGCCCGACACGGTGCGCGCGGCGATCCTCGCTGCCGGGACGGGCGCGTGATGCTCGATCAAAAGACCCCGGCAGCCGCCGCAGGAAAGGCCCCCGAGATGACCGACAAGACCCTCACCGGCAGCTTCGCCGGGATCGACGTGGGCGGCACCTTCACCGACCTTGTGTTCTACGACAGCAAGGCGAAGGCCGTGAAGCTCGCCAAAGTGCCCACCACGCTCGACAACCAGTCGAAGGGGGTGCTGGCGGCGCTCGATGCGGCTTCGGTCGATGCCGCGGCGCTCGATCTGATCGTGCACGGCACCACGACCACCACCAACGCGGTGCTCGAGCGCCAGCTCTGCAAGACCGGGCTCGTCACCACGCTGGGCTTCCGCGACGTGCTCGAGCTTGGCCGCCGGACCCGTCCGCACGCCTACGGCATGACCGGGCAGTTCCGCCCGATCATCCCGCGCGACCTGCGCCTCGAGATCCCCGAGCGCATGCTGGCGGATGGCTCGGAATACGCGCCCCTCGACGAGGACGCCCTGCGCGCCGCGCTTTCGGACCTTCTCGAGAAGGGCTGCGAGGCGCTGGTCATTCACTTCCTGCACGCCTATGCCAACCCGGCCCACGAGATCCGCGCCGGCCAGATCGCCCGCGAGATCTGGCCCAACGGCAACATCACGCTGGGCCACGCGCTGATCTCGGAGAGCCGTGAGTTCGAGCGCGGCGTGACCGCGGCGGTCAATGCCTCCGTCCAGCCGCTGCTGCGGCGCTATGTCGAGCGGCTGGCCGACCGGCTTTCCGAGCGCGGCTACGACCGCGATCTGCTGGTGATGAACGGCAATGGCGGCATGGTCTCGGCCCGGGTGGTGGCCGAGGAAGCCGCCAAGACGGTGATGTCGGGCCCGGCCTCCGGGGTCATGGCCGCCGCCTATACCGGGCGCCGCGCCGGCATCCCCGACCTGCTGACCTATGACATGGGCGGCACCTCGACGGATGTGGCGATGATCCGCGGCGCCGATCCGGCGGTCTCGCACGAAATCGAGATCGAATACGCCATGCCGATCCACGTGCCGATGGTCGACGTGCGCACCGTTGGCGCGGGCGGCGGCTCGATCGCGCGGGTCGACGCGGCGGGGCTCCTGCAGGTGGGCCCCGAGAGCGCCGGCTCGGTGCCGGGGCCGATCTGCTACGGCAAGGGCGGGGTGGAGCCCACCATCTCGGATGCCAACATGGCGCTGGGCCGCATGGACCCGGGCAAGCTCAACACGATCTCCGGCGATGTCTCGCTCGAGACCATCCGCGCCGCCTTCCAGTCGCGCCTCGGCGACGCGCTGGGGCTCGACGCCACCGAGGCGGCGGCGGCGGTGCTGCGCATCGCCACGGCCAAGATGGCCGACGCGGTGCGCATGGTGTCGATCTCGCTCGGCGAGGACCCGCGCGATTTCGCCCTCTTCGCCTTCGGCGGGGCCGGGCCGCTGCACGCCTGCGCCATCGCACGCGAGCTCGGCGTGCCGCGGGTGCTGGTGCCGGCGCGGCCCGGCATCACCAACGCGCTGGGCTGCGTGGTGGCCGACTTGCGCCACGATTACGTGGCCACGGTGAACCAGCCCCTGGATGCCTGCGACATGGACGAGGTGCACGCGCTCTTCGCCCGCCAGGTCGAGGAGGGCCGCGCCGCCATCGGCCGCGAGCGGGTGGAGATCGCCGAGGAGAAGATCTCCTTCTCGGTCGAGATGCGCTTCATCGGCCAGACCCACCTGCTGCGCGTGCCGCTGCCTTCGGCGACCCCCACGCGGGAAGAATTGCAGGCGCTGTTCGAGGAGGCCTATTTCAAGCGCTTCCAGGTCAAGCTGCCGGAAATCCGCCCGGCGCTGGTCAACGTCAACACCTCCGTTATCGGCCGCCGCCCCGAGATCGACCTCTCGGCGCTGATCGACCCCGCGGGCCGCAAGGCCACGCTGGACGAGGCCCGCACCGGCACCCGCCCGGTCTTCTTCGACGCCTGGATCGACACCCCGATCTACTGGCGCGATCACCTGCCGGCGGACTCCACGCTCTCCGGCCCCGCCATCGTCGAGCAGATGGACTGCACGCTGGTACTCGAGCCAAGCGACGTGGCTACGCAGGATAGCGATGGCAATCTCATCGTGACGGTGGGGCCGCGCGCATGACCGGCCGCATCACGAGCTCCCGCGCCGGAGTGGGGGTTTCACACCCCCACGCCCCCGTGGAGTATTTGCAACGTAAAGAAGATAAGGGCGCGACCCCCAGCTTCTTTACGTCAAAAATACTCCCGCCGGAGGCATCCGCCCTCTCCGCCCTTGCTGTCCTCGGAGGTCTGTCATGACGCTCGATCCCATCACCCTCACCGTCATCCAGTCCGGGCTGCAGCAGGTCTGCGACGAGATGGATCTCTCCTTCTCCCGCGCCGCCTTCTCGCCGGTGATCGCCGAGGCCAACGATCGCTCCGACGGCATCTATTCCGCCGAGGATGGCAGCCTCATCGCGCAAGGCTCGCAGGGGCTGCCGGTCTTCGTGGGCGTCATGCAATATTCCACCGCGACGCTGATCAGGATGATCGCGGAAGGCAAGGTGGTCGCGCCGAAGCCCGGCGACATCTACATCGTCAACGATCCCTATCTCGGCGGCACCCACCTGATGGATGTGCGCTTTGCCATGCCGGTCTGGCGCAATGGCGAGATCTTCTGCTGGCTCTCCAACACCGGCCACTGGCCCGATACCGGCGGCGCGGTGCCCGGAGGCTTCTCGGCCTCGGCCACGGCGGTCGAGCAGGAGGGGCTGCGGCTGCCGCCCGTGCGATTGTTCAAGAACGGCGAACTCGACCCGGAGATCTACGCCATCATCTGCTCCAACATCCGCGTCGCCGACCAGCGCATCGGCGACGTCAAGGCGCAGGCCGCGGCGCTCTATGTCGGCGAGGCGCGGCTCACCCGGCTGCTCGACCGCTACGGCGACGACACCGTGCGCGAGGCCATCGGCGAGCTGCGCAGCCGCGCCGCCGAGCAGATGCGGGCGCAGATCGCCCAGATCCCGCCGGGCACCTACCGCTCCACCGCCTATATCGACAGCGACGGCGTGGTGAACGAGCCGCTCGAGATCAAGCTCGCGGTGACCGCCGATGGCGAAGGCCTCACCTTCGATTTCGCCGGCTCCAGCCCGCCCTGCCAGGGGCCGATGAACTCGGTCATCGCCACCACGCTGAGCTCGGTCTACCTCGCCATGCGGCACATCTTCCCCGACGTGCCGATCAGCGCCGGCGCCTTCGAGCCGCTCACCGTCAGGCGCCCGGAAGGCACCTTCCTCGATGCGCAATACCCGCGCCCCGTTTCGGGCTGCGCGGCGGAGGTCAGCCAGCGCATCGCCGAGGCGGTGTTCGCGGCGCTGGTCGAGGCGCTGCCGAGCAAGGTCAGCGCGGCACCCGCGGGTTCCTCGGGCAATTTCGCGCTTGGCGGCGAGGTGCCGGAGACCGGGCAGAGCTACGTCATGTACCAGATCTCGGGCGGCGGCTATGGCGGCTACGCGGGCGGCGACGGCATCTCCAACGGCTGCTCGACCATCGGCATCTCCAAGGCGCCGCCGGTCGAGATCATGGAGCAGCAATTCCCGGTGCTCTACCACCGCTACGCCCTGCGCGAGGGCTCGGGCGGGGCGGGGGCGCAGCGCGGCGGCTTCGGGCTCGACTACGAGGTGGAGATCCTCAAGGGGCAGGCGCGGGCGAGCTTCGTGATGGATCACGGCCGCTTCGGCCCGCAGGGGGCGCTTGGCGGTGGCGATGGTGCGGTCAACGAGGTGGCGGTGACGCGCGGGGGTGAGAGCTTCACGCCGGAGCACCTGTCGAAGGCGCAGGACATCTCGCTGGTCGCGGGCGACCGGGTGCGGGTCAAGACGCCTGGAGGCGGGGGCTACGGCGATCCGGCGACGCGGGATCGCGCGCTGGTCGAGGAAGACGTGCGTCTCGGGCGCTACACGGCGGAGGAGGCGAAGCGGCTCTTCGGCTGAGCGCCGGGAGAGCGTTGCTTGCGCGGAATCAAGGCCGCAGGCCGCCGCGCCATCGCCGGACCGTCCCCGCGGTCTGGCGCTCTTGTGACGTCGGCGCGACGTGTCGAGGTCCTTCGGACGTGGCCAGGATAAATCGAGAGGTTCGATACAAGGCGCGCCAAACCACGGTCCGGCGCTTGCGCGGCTGACACTCATCGCGCGATCCAATGAGAAAGCCCGCCGGCGAGACCGGCGGGCTTTCTGTCTTTCGGGATAGGGCCACCCGCACCGGGGCGCAGGTGGCGCGATCCGAAATCAAGCGGCGGCGAGGTCGCGCAGCACGTAGTGCAGCACGCCGCCATGCTCGACATATTCCTTCTCGATCGCCGTATCGATGCGGCACTTGAGGGTGATCTCCTTGGTGGAGCCATCCGCGTAAGTGATCGAGCAGGGCACCTCGGCAAGAGGGGTGACACTGTCGAGCCCGGTGATCGAGACCGTCTCCTCGCCGGTCAAGCCCAGCGTCTTGCGGGTGTCGCCGCCGGTGAACTCGAACGGGATCACCCCCATGCCCACGAGGTTCGAGCGGTGGATGCGCTCGAAGCTCTCGGCGATCACCGCCTTCACGCCCAGCAGCGCCGTGCCCTTGGCCGCCCAGTCGCGCGAGGAGCCCGCGCCGTATTGCTCGCCGCCGAAGATCACCAGCGGGGTGCCTTGCTCCTGGTAGGCCATCGAGGCGTCGTAGATCGAGGTCTGTTCGCCGTCGGGGCCCTTGGTGTAGCCGCCCTCGACGCCGTCCAGCATCTCGTTCTTGATGCGGATATTGGCGAAGGTGCCCCGCATCATCACCTCGTGGTTGCCACGCCGCGAGCCGTAGGAGTTGAACTCGCGCACCGGCACCTGGCGCTCGATCAGGTACTGACCGGCGGGGGTGCTTTCCTTGAACGAGCCGGCGGGCGAGATGTGGTCGGTGGTGATCATGTCGCCCAGAAGCGCCAGCACCTTGGCGCCCTCGATATTGGTGATCGAGCCGGGCTCCTTCGACATGCCCTGGAAATAGGGCGGGTTCTGCACGTAGGTCGAGGTGGCGGGCCAGTCATAGGTCTCGCCGCCGTTCACCTCCACGGCCTGCCACTTCTCGTCGCCCTTGAACACGTCGGCATATTTCGACTGGAACGACTCGCGGGTCACGGTCTTCTCGACCAGTTCGGCGATCTCGGCGTTCGACGGCCAGATGTCCTTGAGGTAGACATCGTTGCCGTCCTTGTCGGTGCCGATCGGATCGGTGGCGATGTTGACGTTCATGTCGCCCACCAGCGCATAGGCCACGACGAGCGGCGGCGAGGCGAGGTAGTTGGCGCGCACGTCCGGCGAGATCCGGCCCTCGAAGTTGCGGTTGCCCGACAGCACCGAGGTGGCGATCAGGTCGTAATCGTTGATCGCCTTCGAGATCGGCGCATCGAGCGGGCCGGAGTTGCCGATGCAGGTGGTGCAGCCATAGCCCACGAGGTTGAAGCCCACCGCGTCGAGATCCTCCTGCAGGCCGGCGGCCTCGAGATAGTCGGAGACGACCTGAGAGCCCGGCGCCAGCGAGGTCTTGACCCACGGCTTGCGGTTCAGTCCCAGCTCGCGTGCCTTGCGGGCGACGAGGCCGGCGCCGATCATCACGTAGGGGTTCGAGGTGTTGGTGCACGACGTGATCGACGCGATCACGATGGAGCCGTCATGCAGCTGGTAGGCGCCGTCATCGGTCTTGTACCAGCCCTTCTTGTGATGGCCCTCGTCGCCGGGGATATCGGCGGGCTCGGGCGCGCCGCCTTCACCTTCCCAGCGCACCTCTTCCTTGTCGGTGGCATCCTTGCCGGCGCGCTGGCCCTCGACGAACTTGGCAAAGGCCGGGGCCGCGCCGTCGAGCGCGATGTAATCCTGCGGGCGCTTGGGGCCGGAGATCGCCGGCACGATGGTGCCCATGTCGAGCTCGAGCGTGTCGGTATAGACCGGATCGTAATCCGGGGTCCGCCACATGCCGTTCTCCTTGGCATAGGCCTCGACCAGCGCGATGCGGTCCTTGTCGCGGCCGGTCTGCTCGAGATAGCGCAGGGTCTCGGCGTCGATCGGGAAGAAGCCGCAGGTGGCTCCGTATTCGGGGGCCATGTTGGCGATGGTGGCGCGCTGTGCCAGCGGCAGGTTGTCGAGACCGGAGCCGTAGAACTCGACGAACTTGTTCACCACGCCCTTCTCGCGCAGCATCTCGACGACCTTGAGCACGAGGTCGGTGCCGGTGGTGCCCTCGACCATCTCGCCGGTGAGCTTGAAGCCCACCACCTCGGGGATCAGCATCGAGATCGGCTGGCCCAGCATCGCGGCCTCGGCCTCGATGCCGCCCACGCCCCAGCCAAGAACGGCGGCGCCGTTGACCATGGTGGTGTGGCTGTCGGTGCCGACCAGAGTGTCGGGATAGGCGACCTCGGTGCCGTCCTGATCCTGGTCGGTCCAGACCGTCTGGGCGAGATATTCGAGGTTCACCTGGTGGCAGATGCCGGTGCCCGGGGGCACGACGCGGAAGTTGTTGAACGCCGACTGGCCCCATTTGAGGAACTCGTAGCGCTCGATGTTGCGCTCGTATTCACGATCCACGTTCATCTGGAAGGCGCGCGGGTTGCCGAACTCGTCGATCATCACCGAGTGGTCGATCACCAGATCGACCGGGTTCAGCGGGTTGATCTTCTGCGCGTCGCCGCCAAGCGCTTTGATGCCGTCGCGCATCGCGGCGAGATCGACCACCGCCGGAACGCCGGTGAAATCCTGCATCAACACGCGGGCCGGGCGGTAGGCGAGCTCGCGGTTGCCCTTGCCGCCATCCCTGGCCCAGTCCGAGAACGCCTTGATGTCATCCACCGAGACGGTCTTGCCGTCCTCGAAGCGGAGCATGTTCTCGAGCACCACCTTCAGCGCTGCGGGCAGCTTGGAGAAATCGCCGAGCCCGGCGGCCTCGGCGGCGGGGATCGAATAGTAGGCGTAGCTCTTGCCGTTCACCTCGAGCGTCTTGCGGGTCTTGGAGGTGTCCTGTCCGACTGTGATTGGCATGTCTGGCTCCCTTGCATGAAGGCTGAAGAAAAGCGTGTGCTTCTCAGAATATCTGGCGCATGAGCATCTAGTCTTCAAGGGCGTCAGGCCAAATTGTATACCGTGGGATACAAAATATCGGCAGCTTGGCCACGGCTGGCGCGCTTCACCCGCTCTCGCAAAACCTTGATTGGTTATTTCAACCGCGTTTGGATACCCCGGATCGGGGGATAACAGGGAAAAGACCACCGATGCTTCGACTCAGCCAATGGATCGCCGCTGCCTGTCTCGCCGTTTCGGCAAGCGTGGCGGGCGCAGACGAGCATCCCGTGGTGGTCGAGCTGTTCACCTCTCAGGGCTGTGCCTCGTGCCCGGCGGCGGATGCGATTCTGGCCGAGCTCGGCGAGCAGGAGAACGTGATCCCGCTGGCGCTGCACGTGGATTACTGGGATTACATCGGCTGGAAGGACAACTTCGCCGATCCCGTATTTACCAAGCGCCAGAAGGGTTATGCCCGCACCGCCGGACGGCGCTCGATCTACACGCCTCAGATGATGATCGGCGGGGTCTATGACGTGGTGGGCTCACGCCCGATGAAGGTGGTCGACGCGATCCGCCATGCCGGCGACAAGCCGGCACTGGCGCGGGTCAGCCTAAGCCGCGACGGCGACACGCTGAAGATCACCGCCGAGCCGCTGGCGGCGCTGCCCGAGACCATGGTGCAGCTGGTGCGCTATACCCCGCGCGAGCGGGTCGACATCCTCGAGGGCGAGAATGCCGGGCGCGCGATCACCTATACCCACGTGGCGCATGGCTGGCAGGTGCTGGGCGTCTGGAACGGCGATGCCGATCTCGAGATGAGCGTTCCGCTGGAAGGATCCGACCCGGTGGTCGTGATGCTTCAGGAAAAGGATTACGGCCCCATCCTGGCCGCCGCGCGCTTGCGCTGACGCTTGGCCTGCCGCTTGGGTTTCCAGCGGCGGTGGATCCAGAACCACTGACCGGGATCTTCCTCGATCCGCGCCTCGAGCCGGCGCGTCGCCTCGCGCATCATCCCGACCGGATCGCCATGCGGGATCGGCGCCTCGAATACCGCCTCGAAGGAGATGCCGTCGGGCTGACGGATGCCGAAGAACGGCACGAAGAGTGCGCCGGTCTTGACCGCGATCTCGGCGCTTGAGGTCAGGGTGGGGGCGGGCTGGCCGAGGAAGTCGATCGGCGTGCCGTCGCTGCTGTAGACATCGAACAAAAGCACGCCCATGCCGCCGTCGCGGATATGTTTCAAGAGCCCCATGGTGCCGCGCCGTCCCTGTTCGAAGACCGGGTCGGAGAGCGCGTGCATGTTGGCAGCATAATGCTCGTTGAAGAACGGGTTGGCCATCGGCCGGTAGAGCCCGCCGATGCGCCAGCCGCGCGCCACCAGCGCCGCGCGCGGGGCTTCGAAATTGCCGTAATGGCCGGTGACGAAGAGCACCGGGCGGCCGTCGGCCCGGGCGCGCTCGATCTCGGGCAGGCCCGCGCCTGAGACCGGCGCGTCCTGCATACGCTCAAGCAGTCCCGACACGTCGTAATTCTCGATCATCGTGCGGCCGGCATTCTCGGTCACCTCGTCGGCGATGCGCTGGCGCTCGGGCTCGGGCAGGTCGGGCCAGACATGGGCGAGATTGTCGAGCACGCGGGCGCGGTAGCCGGCCAGCGGCGCGATGACCCGGCGCACCGCCCAGCCCATGACCCGGAGCCGGGTGCGCAGCGGCAGGGCGAGCGCCAGCGCGATCAGCCCACGCAGGGCGCGGTCCGCCATCCAGTCGGCCCAGCCGCCGCGCGGTTTGTCTTCGCTCTTGCCCAAGCTTGCGCTCCTGTGGTTGCGGGCGAAGAGATAGGCCGGGTGGCGGCGCGGCACAAGCGCCGGGTCCGGCGCGGGGCTTCCTCGCGTCGGGCGGGGCCCTCGCTCCTCAGCCGAGGCCGCGTCGATCACTCGTCGTCGCCATCGGGATCGCGCAGCTCGATTTCGCCGGCCGTGACGAGGTCGCGGATGGCCGAGACCACCTCGTTCATCGCCGCCTCGCCCTTCTTGGCGTTGACGCTCATCCCGGCGGCATCCTCGCGCAGCGAGCCGGACATGCGTTTCGACAGGTTTTCGAGGATGAACTCCACCGCCTTGAGATCGGCCTCGGAGCTGGCTGCCGCGATCGCCATGGTCAGCACGTCGCCGGGCACGTCGCGGCTGATCTTGGGCACGTCGGAGGCCTTCAGCCGCTCGGGGATGTTGGCGAAGGTGAAGATCGCCTTGCGCACCGCCTCGGCGAACTCCTTGTCGGTCTCCTCGAGCCCCTCGAGCACCTCGTCGCGCTTGGCGCTGGCGGCATAGTTGAGGATCGCGCCGACCCGTTCGTTGGGCTTCTTCTCGAAGGCGCGGGGCGGTTCGGCATCGAGCTGGGCGGCGATGCTGAGACCGATGCGATCCACCGCCTCGGGGCTGACCCCGGCGGTCATCGAGATGGCATAGCTGATGCGGCGGGCGCGGTCGCCGGGCAGGCGGGCCAGCACCTTGGCGGCCTTAGCGGTCTCGATCTTCGACATCGTCACCGCCGCCACCTCGGTCGACTCGCCCAGCACGAGCTTTTCCAGCCGCTCTTCGTCGAGCCCGTTGATCCGTTCCCACGGATCGCCGGTCTGGCGTACGCCCGCCTCCTTGCGCAGGCGCGCGGCGGTGCGGTGGCTGATGCGCCCGTCGAGCGCCGAGAGCGCGCCGGCCATGTCGCCGGGGAAGGACATGCCAATCTGTTCGAGCTCGTTGGCGAATTCCTCGATCACGCTGTTCAGCGTCTCGCGGTCGATATAGCGCATGCGCCCGAGCTGCGCCGTGAGCTCGGCCTGCAGATCGTCGGGCAGGGCGGAAAGCGGCACGTCGGCGCCCTCGTTGAGCAGGAACTGCACCACGATGGCCGCCTTGGCGCGGCGCGTGAGCGGACCGCGACCGGACGAGGGGCCCGGAAGGGCGGCGAGAGAGGAAGCTTGGGACATCGGACACCGCTTCGGAGGAGACCCTCGAAGAGGTAGCGCGACGGGGTTAACGAAGCCTCACCAGCAGGGCGGCCAGAGGCTTTGCGCAAACGAAAAAGGCGGCCTCCGGGCCGCCTCTTCGGTCTCGCGATGTGGCGGGTCAGCCCGACACGGTCTTGCAGGTGCCGGTGGCCGCGTCGAATTGCATGCCTTCTGCGCAGCTCACCTTGGCTTCGCTGTGGCCGGTGCAGGCGGCGGTGGCGGCAAAGGGAGCCACGGCGAGGGCGGCGGCGGTCAGCAGGGTTTTGATCGTCATCTTGCGTCCTCCTGTTGGAATGGCACGAAGGCTAGCACGGGTTGACGCTACGGCAAAAAGAAACCGCGCAGATGCGAGTTTCACATCGCCGTGACGGGCCTCCGACAGCAAAACGCCGGCTGTCGCCGGCGCCTTGGATTGATCTTCGGGGGCGGGCCGGGCGCGATGCGCGCGGCCCGGCTGGGGGCTTACTCGCCGAAGACGCGCTTGAAGATCGTGTCCACGTGCTTAGTGTGATAGCCCATGTCGAACTTCTCGTTGATGCCGTCGACACCGAGGGCGGCCACGACCTCTTCGTCGGCCAGCAGCAGCTCGCGGAAGTCGAGGCGCTCTTCCCAGACCTTGAGCGCGTTGCGCTGCACCATGGAATAGGCATCTTCGCGGCTCACGCCGGCCTGGGTCAGCGCCAGCAGCACGCGCTGCGACATCACCAGCCCGGGGAACTTGTTCATGTTGTCGAGCATGTTCTGCGGGTAGATGATCATCTTGTCGACGACGCCCGCGAGGCGGTTCAGCGCGAAGTCGAGGGTGATGGTGGCGTCGGGGCCGATGCCGCGCTCGACCGAGCTGTGCGAGATGTCGCGCTCGTGCCAGAGGGCCACGTTCTCCATCGCCGGGATCACCGTCATGCGCACCAGGCGGGCGAGGCCGGTGAGGTTCTCGGTCAGCACCGGGTTCTTCTTGTGCGGCATCGCCGAGGAGCCCTTCTGACCCATCGAGAAGAACTCGGCGCCTTCCAGCACCTCGGTGCGCTGCATGTGGCGGATCTCGATGGCGATGTTCTCGATCGAGGAGGCGATGACGCCGAGCGTGGCGAAGAACATCGCGTGGCGGTCGCGCGGGATCACCTGGGTCGAGATCGGCTCGGGCCGCAGGCCGAGCTTTTCGCAGACATGCTCCTCGACCGCGGGGTCGATATTGGCGAAGGTGCCGACGGCGCCCGAGATCGCGCCGGTGGCGATTTCCCACTTGGCCTTCTCGAGACGGTTCTTGTTGCGGTCCATCTCGGCATAGAAGCGGGCGAAGGTCAGGCCCATGGTGGTGGGCTCGGCATGGATGCCGTGGGAGCGGCCGACGCGCACCGTCATCTTGTGCTCGAGCGCGCGCTTCTTCAGCGCGGCGAGCACCTTGTCGACGCCCTCGAGCAGGATGTCGGCAGCGCGCACCAGCTGCACGTTGAGGCAGGTGTCGAGCACGTCGGAGCTGGTCATGCCCTGGTGCACGAAGCGCGCCTCGTCGGAGCCTACATGCTCGGCGAGATGGGTGAGGAAGGCGATGACGTCATGCTTGGTGACGGCCTCGATCTCGTCGATGCGAGCGACGTCGAACTCGACATCCTTGGCCTTCCAGACGGCGTCGGCGTTTTCCTGCGGGATCACGCCGAGCTTGGCCTGGGCGTCGCAGGCATGGGCCTCGATCTCGTACCAGATGCGGAACTTGGTGGCGGGCTCCCAGATCGCGGTCATCTCGGGGCGGGCATAACGGGGGATCATCGGCTGTCCTCGGGGTTGCGTGCGGATTGCGCGCGTCATAGGGCGTGCGGGGCTGGGCGGCAAGGGTTGGCTGCCTTGGCGGAAGGTGGTGGGTTGGCCAAGGCGGTATGCTTGGGGCGCGCGGGGTGGCGGGCTTTGGAGCTTGGGGGGGCGGCCACCGCAGCAGCAGAGCTGCGACACCCCCGGAGTATTTATGACGTAAAGAAAGGCATGGCGATGCGATGGTTGGAGGGGTTTCTCGGAACGTGGCGGATCGAGCGGGAGATCTTGCACGGCGATGGCAGCTCGGCGCGGTTCGAGGGCATCGCGGAGTGGCGCGCGGCGGGCGAGGGTGCGGACTATGTCGAGCGCGGCGAGCTGGTGATGGGGCAGGGGCGCTTTGCCGCCGAGCGGCGCTATCGCTGGGACCGCGACTTGCGGGTGTTCTTCGATGACGGGCGGTTCTTCCACCAGGTGCCGGCCGAGGGCGGCGAGGCGGCGCATTGGTGCGATCCCGACCAGTATGACGTGCGCTACGATTTCAGCCGCTGGCCGGAGTGGCAGGCGCGCTGGCAGGTGCGGGGGACGCGCAAGGCCTATGTCATGGTCTCGCGCTACCTGCCGCTGGGGCAGCCAAAGCTTTGAGATTTCCGGGGCTTGCGTGCGGGTATACGTTTGTATCCCGCTAAGGCGCTGAAAGGGCTCGTGAAATTATCTTTACTTCGGGCAGGGGCCTTGTAGGTTTCCGCAGATGACTGCCCGAGGACGCCAGATGCCCCCGATCGAGGACCACCCGCTGCGCTACCAGCTCGCCAACGAGCTGCATGCCCGCCCCTTTCCCGCGCTGCAGGCGCCCGCGAGGGCGGTCTACCTTGCCATCAAGAAGGCGCAGGACGCGGCCTCGCGCGACCGCTCGGAGGATCTCGATCACCTGATCGACCTGCTCGACCGCTACGGCACCCAGCATCCGCAGCCCGGCGCGACGCATTTCACCGCCGCCATCGGCAAGCACGTGCTGAAATGGGAGCAGCATACCGAGTTCGTCACCTACACGGTGTTCCTGAGCGGGCTCGGCGAGCGGCCCTATGACCCGGCGGATTTCGAGGTCTTTCCCGACGACTGGCTGCGCGATGCGCCGGGCGTGCGGGTGACCTCGGCGATGCTGCGGATCTGTGAGCGGCCCGAGGACGAGGGCCATATCAACGATCTGACCGCGTCCTGGATGGTGGCCGACAGCCTCGCGGTGAGCCGGGTGATCGACGACGCCATCGTGGTGGCAGGCGATTTCCGCATCGATTCCGGCGGCCATCTGCGCTTTGCGGTGTTCCCGCGCGCCGATGTCGGCGAGCGCCGGGTCGGGCGCATCGTGCAGCGGCTCTGCGAGATCGAGACCTACAAGGCGATGTCGATGCTGGGATTCACGCGGGTGCGGGCGATCCAGCCGCGGATGACCGAGATCGACGAGGAACTGACCAAGCTGATGACCGCCATGACCCATGGCGACGCGCCCGAGGAGGAGACGCTGCAGGCGCTCTTGCGGGTGTCCTCCGAGCTCGAGACCCTGTCGGCGCAGACCGCGTTCCGGCTCTCGGCGACCGGGGCCTACGAGGCGCTGGTGACGCAGCGCATCGCGGTGCTGCGCGAGGAGCGCTTCGAAGGGCGGCAGACCTTCCGCGAATTCATGGCGCGGCGCTTCGATCCGGCGATGCGCACGGTGAAAAGCGCCGAGAAGCGGCTCGAGGCGATGTCGGCGCGGGCGATGCGGGCGGGCGACCTGCTGCGCACCCGGGTCGAGGTCAAGCGCTCGGCGCAGAACCAGGACCTGCTCGAGAGCATGGACCGGCGCGCCGGGTTGCAGCTGCGGCTGCAGCACACGGTCGAGGGGCTCTCGGTCGTGGCGATCAGCTATTACGCGGTGTCGCTGGTGAGCTACCTGCTCTACCCGGTGGCGGGGATGGTGGGGCTATCCAAGGGCATGATGACGGCGCTGGTGGTGCCGCCGGTGGTGCTGGCGGTCTGGCTCGGGCTGCGGCGCATCCGCGCCAAGGTGGAAGGCGGCGAGGCTCACGAGTAGCGGTAGCCGAGATCCGCCTCGCGCCCGAGATCGAGCTGGCTTTGCAGGAAGGTGAGATCCTGTGCTGCGAGCACGTCCGGGGTGGTCGGGCGGTCCTCGACCGACGGCAGGAAGCGCGAGCCGAGCCGCTTGACCACCGGGCGGTAGGGCTGCGGCGCGGGCGGCAGCGCGAGGCGTTTCTCGAGCGTTTTCAGGAAGCTCTGAGGGTTTCCTTGCACGGTTTCGAGCCGGCAGAAGATCACAGAAGCGCCGCGGTTGAGAAAGCCCAGCAGGCCTTCGAGCTTGGCGCGGCGCAGCGCGAAGAGGTTGGCGAAGGGCGCGCCGGTCAGCGGATGGCGGTCGAGTTGGAGCGCCTCGCCGGTGCCGCCGTGGGCCTTCACCTCCGGAAAGTAGCGCGGCCGGTCGGCGATGGTGGCCCATTGGGCGCGCAGGAAGTCGGGAAAGGGCAGGCGCTGCATTTCGGGCGGGCAGTGCCACGGTTTCGAATGCATCGATAGCGCCCATTCGGCGGCGTGGCGGATCACGCAGATCACCGCGAGGTCGGAGGGGATCGCGGTCATCTGGGGGAAGCCGTGCTTCCAGCCGAAATCGTCGCTCGGCGCCAGCGCGGTGTTGCGCCCGATCAGGCGCTTGACGAAATTGGTGCCGGAGGAGCGTTCGCCGAAGACCTGGTAGCGGGTGATCCTGGCGCCGGTCAGGGCGAAATGCAGGCCGGTCTCGGGGAAGGTATCGGGGAGCATGCGGACGGGCCTCGCGTGATATGGCCGCAACGCTGGCGGGCCGGGCTGGCAATGGCGATTCTCTTTAGAACGACCTGCCGATAGGCTATTGGCGGGGCAGCTGGCAAGAAAGGGGCGGGCGAATGCAATCGGTCGTGGCGGCGGTGACCATGGTGCGGGATGACGCCTTCTTCCTGAAGGCGTGGCTGCGCCATTACGGCGAGATGCTGGGGCGCGAGAACTGCTACGTCGTGAACCACGGGCGCGGCGAGGAGGTGGCGCGTCTGGCCGAGGGCTGCAACGTGATCGGCATCCCCGGCGATCCTCATCCGAATTTTGACATGAAGCGCTGGCGGTTGCTGAACGGGCTCGTGGCCGGGCTGCGCAGCTATTATCGCCATGTGATCGTCGGCGATGTGGATGAGCTGGTGGTGCTCGACCCGGCGGAGGGGCG
>NZ_JBYNAH010000349.1:0-3119 GCF_059781815.1 Salipiger sp.
TCGACTACAAGGACACCAAGCTGCTGCAGCGCTACATCTCTGAGCGCGGCAAGATCGTGCCGTCGCGCATCACCGCAGTGTCCGCCAAGAAGCAGCGTGAACTGGCCCGTGCGATCAAGCGCGCCCGCTTCCTCGCCCTGCTGCCCTACGTCGTGAAATAAGGAGGCACTCGCATGCAAGTCATTCTTCTTGAGCGCGTGGCCAAGCTCGGCCAGATGGGCGACGTCGTCGACGTCAAGCCCGGCTTCGCCCGCAACTACCTGCTGCTGCAGGGCAAGGCGCTGACCGCCTCGAAAGAGAACATCGCGCAGTTCGAAGCCCAGAAAGCCCAGCTCGAGGCCCGCAACCTCGAGACCAAGAAAGAGGCCGAGGCGCTGGCAGAGATGCTCGACGGCCAGCAGTTCGTCGTGATTCGCTCCGCCTCCGATGGCGGCAACCTCTACGGCTCCGTCACCACCCGTGACGCCGCCGAGGTCGCAACCGCCGAGGGCTTCTCGATCGATCGCAAGCAGATCATCATCCGCCAGCCGATCAAGGAGCTCGGCCTGCACGAGCTCGAGGTGCACCTGCACCCCGAGGTCATGTGCGTGATCGAGGTCAACGTCGCACGCTCGCCGGAAGAGGCCGAGCTGCAGGCATCGGGCAAGTCGATCCAGGAACTGGCTGCCGAGGAAGAGGCCCAGGCCGAATTCGAGATCTCGGAACTGTTCGACGATCTCGGCGCCGCCACCTCGGACGATGCCGACCTGGTCGAGACCCCGGAAGGTCAGGCCGAAGAGGCCCGCGAAGACTGAGCCCACGAGGCCCAGATCTTGCACTGAAAATCTCGAACCGCGCCGGACCTCCAGCGCGGTTTTTCTATTTCCGGGCGAGTCCCCTGCCCCCGTGGCGCAAAAAAAAAGCGCCATTTTTACAAGAAACAATACCGCGCTATCAACGCGGTATTCGGGCACCCCAATAAACAAACTATCAAATTCAGATAAATCCTGACGCTTTTCATTGCCTTTGATCACGGTTTGTCAGACAGGCCACACGCCAGGGCGCGCCAGCGGCTGCGTCCGGTTGGGGGGAAGACAAAGGGAATACATCGTGACTTTGGAAGAGCGCATCAGTGCGCAGCTAAGGCTATTCCGGCGCAGCGCCGGACTCACACAGAACGAACTCGCAAAGCGCATCGGCGCGCATGTCCAGCAGATCTACCGCTACGAGACCGGTGCCGGCCGGATTCCGGCGGCCCAGCTCTGGCTGATCTCCGAGGCGCTGGACATGCCTCTCGACCAGTTCTTCACCGACGTGGACTCGCCGGTGACCGAGCAGGAGCAGGCCGTGTTCGACGACATCCGCACCGCGGCGACCCTTCTGCGGTCGGTGACGCCGGAGCAGCGTGGCGCCGTGATCGAGCTGCTGCGTGCCATGGCCAGTGAAGGCCAGACAAAGAAAAAGGCCGCCCCGCAAGCGGAGCAGCCTCTTCGGGCGACGGGGTGCTGAGGCGCCCCGCCAACTCACTCTTAGATCACTCTTCGTCGAGCGCTTCGACTGCGGTCTGGAGCTCTTCCTTGGAGACCTCTTTCTCGGCCACCTGAGCCTGCTCGGCGATGTGGTCGATGACCTTGTCCTCGAAGATCGGCGCGCGCAGCTGCTGCTGCATCTGCGCGTTCTGACGCACGAAGTCGAAGAAGGCGCGCTCCTGGCCCGGGTACTGGCGGGCCTGGTTCATGATCGCCTGGGTCATCTCGGCATCGGTCACCTCGACCTCGGCCTTCTGGCCCAGCTCGGCGAGCAGCAGGCCAAGGCGCACGCGGCGCTCGGCGAGGGTGTTGTGCTCGTCGGTGGGCTCGATCTCGCCGTGGTCATGGCCGTGATCTTCCGGGTGCTCTTCGTGGTAGAGCTGGTGCGCGATCTGCTTGGCCTCGGCCTCGACGAGGCTCGGCGGCAGGTCGAAGGACACCAGCGCGTCGAGCTTGTCGAGCAGCGCGCGCTTCATCACCTGACGGGCGGCACCGGCATATTCTGCCTCGAGGCGCTCGCGGATCTGGCCTTTCAGCGCGTCGAGATCCTCGGCACCGAACTTCTTGGCCAGCTCGTCGTTGATCTCGGCCGCGACCGGCTCCTTGACGGCCTTCACGGTCACGTCGAACACCGCGGCCTTGCCGGCGAGGTTCTCGGCGCCGTACTCTTCCGGGAAGCTCACTTCCACGGCCTTCTCGTCACCGGCCTTGACGCCCACGAGCTGCTCTTCGAAGCCCGGGATGAACGAGCCCGAACCCAGCACCAGCGGGTAATCCTCGGCGGCACCGCCGTCGAAGGCTTCGCCGTCGACCTTGCCGACGAAATCGATCACGACCTGATCGCCGTCCTGCGCCTCGGCGCCCTCGGCACGTTCGTTGAAATCCTGCGCCGTCTCGGCGAGCGAAGCGAGAGCCTCGTCGACGGCGGCGTCATCGGCCTTGACCACCAGCTTCTCGATCTCGACGCCGGAGAGGTCGACCTCGGGAACCTCGGGGAGCTTCTCGTAGCTCATCGCCACGTTGACGTCGTCGCCCTCTTTCCAGTCGTCGTTGGTCATCTTGACCTCGGGCTGGAGCGCCGGACGGTCGCCGCTGTCCTCGAAATGCTTCGACATCGCTTCGTCGATCGCTTCCTGCATGGACTCGCCCATCAGGCGCTGGCCGAACTGCTTCTTGAGCAGCGGCATCGGCACCTTGCCCTTGCGGAAACCCTTCATCTCGATCTCGGGCTGTGCCTCGGCCAGTTTGGCGTTGACCTTCGCGTCCAGCTCCTCGGCGGTGAGGATCAGCTCATAGGCGCGTTTCAGACCTTCATTCAGCGTCTCGGTGACCTGCATACCATCTTCCTTGGTTCTTGCGCGGCCCCGTTCTTCAAAGCCGCCCTTCTCTGTCGAATTTGCGGTCTTCTATGCGTCCCGGCCCATGCGTGCAAGGCGGATTCGCCTGCCGCAGCGCGGCAATGGCGCCCTGCCGCGCGCCGCCGCGCATATCGCGCTTGCCTCGCCCCGGACGGTGCAGTAAGCAATCGCTCACCGCGGGTGTAGCTCAATGGTAGAGCAGGAGCTTCCCAAGCTTAAGACGAGGGTTCGATTCCCTTCACCCGCTCCATCT
>NZ_JBYNAH010000063.1:0-22895 GCF_059781815.1 Salipiger sp.
CACCATCGCGGTCTGCTCGGCGCCCGGCCGTGGCGGCCACGCGGCGCGACGGATCGGGCCGGAGGGGATCACGCTCACCCAGCGCGGCGAGGGCTGCAACACGCGCTTCATCAACAACATCGCGATGGAGAACGAGGATTACTGCGACAGCCTGCTGGTCACCGAGGTCTTCACCCCGGCGGGCAACTGGTCGAGCTACCCCTCGCATCGCCATGACGAAGACGATTTCCCGCGCATCACCTATCTCGAAGAGACCTACTACCACCGGCTCAACCCGGCGGACGGGTTCGGCATCCAGCGCGTCTATACCGACGATCTGCAGCTCAACGAGACCATGGCGGTGCATGATCACGACGTGGTCTGTGTGCCGCGCGGCCATCATCCCTGCGGCGCGCCGCACGGGTTCGAGATGTACTATCTCAACGTGATGGCCGGCCCGCTGCGCAAGTGGCGCTTCGTGGCGGCACCGGAGGTCGCGCATCTGATGTGACGACAGGACTTTCGCGATTGTGGCGGTCCCGAAGAGTGCCAGAGTGAACAAAGCAGTGCGGTCAGGTTTGCGGGGCCGAGACCGGTCCGGTGCGATTTCGCCGTCTCTCGACCTCTTTTCTGGGCCGACATCATTGCGGGTCAGAGCCTTTTGCTGCCTCTCAGGGGGCTTTTATTATTTACATAATCGCCTCTTATCTGACTCACAGCTTCTCGCAGCGCCGGAGAAGAGCGTCGTGATCGCCCGTGTGCGCGACGATCAGCCGCTCGACGGAGCTTGACATGTATCGTCGGAACCGCGGAACAACTCGGCTTGCATAGGCGGCCTTGGCTCACAGTCCGGGCGCGGCTCTTTTCTTCTGCAACCGAGGACCAACAAGGCCCCAACACACGATCAGAAGGCTGCATGTGAGAAAGCCGACGGAAAGCGGGCGGTCGAGAATTGCCCCAACGTCGCCGCGGAAGATCATCAGCGTACGGCGCAGGTTATCCTCCATCATGGGACCAAGAACGAGACCAAGGATAAGCGGTGCTGGCTCGAGGCGGAGGAGGGTCATCCCATATCCGACCACTCCAAAAAGCATGACCAGCACGAGATCCACCACGGCGTAGTTCACACTGTAGACCCCAAGGCAGATGAAGATGAGAATTGCGGGAAACAGCATGTGATACGGAATTCGCAGCAGTCTGATCCAGAGACCGATGAGTGGAATGTTCAGGATCACCAAGAGGAGGTTGCCGATCAGAAAGCTCGCCATCAGCCCCCAGAACAGATCCGGTTGCTCCGCAATCAGGCGGGGACCGGGAGCGACACCATGGATCAGCATCACGCCAAGCATCATCGCCATGATCGCGTCACCAGGAACGCCAAGGGTGAGCGTCGGAATGAACGCGGTCTGCGTTGCGGCATTGTTGGCTGACTCAGGCCCTGTGATCCCTTCAATGGCGCCCCGGCCGAAGATAGCTGGCGTGCGGTGGACCTTCTTCTCGATGACATAGGACGCGAAGGCAGCGATCAGGCTTCCGGTTCCCGGCAAGGCTCCGAAGAAGGATCCGATGGCACTCCCGCGGAGCATCGGCTTCACCGAGCGCCGCATGTCCTCTCGTGTCGGTAACATCGAGCGCATCGTGATTCCGTCGCCGCCAAAACCCGCGTTGTCCTTGCGGCCAGCATTCGCGATGACCTCGGGTAGGCCGAACAGGCCAAGCGAAATTGCCACGAGGGGGAGCCCTGCATAGAGCTCGGGCTGGCCAAACGTGAAGCGCTGCACGCCGGTGCTGATGTCGGTTCCTACGATGCCGAGAAATAGGCCGATGAAGATCGAGGCCGTCGAACGAAGGTGTGATCCTTGCGATAGCATCCCCGCCGCCAGAAGGCCGAGGAGCATCAATGTGAAATATTCAGGCGAGCCGAAGTTGAGCGCGATACCAGCAAGGAGCGGCGCGAAGAAGGCCAGGATAAGAAGGCCAAGGACGCTCCCGACGAAGGAGGCTATGGCTGTCATCATCAGTGCGACGCCCGCGCGCCCCTTCTTGGCCATGGGATAGCCATCGAGGCAGGTGATCGCCGTGTTTGCGGTCCCCGGCAGGTTCAGAAGGATCGACGCGGTCGATCCGCCATACGCTGCACCGTAATAGATGCCCGATAGCATGATGAGAGCGTAGACGGTCTCGAGGTGAAAGGTGATCGGCATCAGGATTGCGAGCGTCGCCATGACGCCAAGGCCGGGCAGGACCCCGACTACCGTGCCGAGGAAGACGCCGAGCAGGCAATAGAGCACGCCCCAGAAGGAAAGAGCGACCGAAAATCCGAGAGCGAGGTTCTCAAGCATCAATATGATCCGAAGGCGCGGGCTTGAAAGCCCAGAAGGTGCACGAAAAGACCGAGGGCGATGACCGTCATCACGACTGCGACAATGAGGGTGTCGCGCAGCCGCGCAGCCGGGTCTGCGTAGGAGGAGAGGAAGACCGCGGCCCAGATCGCCGGGACCATACCCGCCGTATCGATCAGGGCCGTGAAGGCGACCAGCCCGGCGACCACGAGAAGGAAGCCGCGCAGGTTCGATCGCGGGGCCCCTTCCTCCTTCAGGTCCCTTGTTTCGAAGAAGGCGATGGCAATCCCAAGCCCGACAAGAACCAGCCCGGTGAGAGCTGGAAAGACGCCGGGGCCGATCCGGCGCATGGAGCCGAAGTCCCAGGCTAGGGCCGAGCAGAGCGCAAAAAGTCCCAGTGCCGCGACGGTGATACCACAAATGAGGTCTATCTTCTCTCTGCGCTCTGCCATTTTGGTCCTCAGGCGGTGTCCATGACGCTGCCCGGCGTGAACTCCGGACCATCATAAGTGGTGAGAATGCTGCGGCGACCCGCGACGATGGCCTCGCGGGCGTCCTCGATCTGATCCCGGACGGTCTGCGGTACAGCCGCCCCAAGGCTCAGCCCGACGGCAGAAGGGTCTTCGAGGCCCGGATGCAGGTTGCGTCCCGGCTGCAGCTTACCCTCCAGCATATCCGCGATCCAAGCACGGATGGACCAGCCATGCCGGGACAGGGCGGAGCCGATGAAGACATCGGGCTCCTCGCTGCACCAGTCGCGAATGTTTCCGATCTGCTTGATGCCCGCATCCCTGCAGCCTTCGATTGCCCCGGACCGGCCGTAGTTGAGCATCGTGAAGATGATGTCGGCACCCGCCTTTGCCTCGGCGTCGATCCAGCGTCTGGCCAATTCGGGATCATCCTGATTTCCGCAGAAACCGGTAACGACCCGGGCCTCCGGATTGACTGCCTGAACACCATCGACGTAAGCCGCCCGGCCCTTTTTGCCGGGAGAAATGAACACGCCGGACAGATGGCCGACGATGCCGGTCTTCGTCATGCTTCCTGCGAGGATGCCGGCAAGGTAGGCGGCCTCGAAATGCCGGATGGCATAGTTCCAGACGTTCGGCCCATCGGCGCGCCCGCCGGGCGACAGAAACGCGCAATCCGGATGCGCGCCAGCGACCTCGTCGAGTGCGCCGTCGGCCCGGCTGCCGTGGACGATCACACCGTCGGTTCCTCGCTTAACGGCGGCTTCGACTTCATCGCGAAGCGCATCGCAACCACCCCTGGTGAATTCGATGATCTCGAGGTCGAAGCCGTGGAGCTCACGGGCTGCAAGAACGCCTTCATAGCCTTCTTGAACGAAACCGCGGTCGTTGTGCCGACCGTTCATGATGAAGGAAATGCGTTTCATCAGTTGAACACCGGCGCGCTACCGACGACCTTGCCCCATTTTGCGACTTCATCGCTCACGAAATCCTCGGCCTCTTCGGGGGTACTCCCGACATGGAACATGCCCCAGGTCGCGAATTGATCCTTGATCTCGTCGTCCTGCATCGCTTTGTGCGTGGCGTCGTAGAAGCGTTCGAGGATCTCGTCCGGAGTCCCCGCAGGTGCCGCAAGGCCAACCCAGTTGAAGGCGACAACGTCCTCAAGACCCAGCTCCGCGAAGGTTGGGATGTCCGGCGCCGCGGGAGAGCGCTCCGGGGTAGTGATTGCGAGGGCCTTGATGGCACCGGCCTCGATCTGGCCGACGTTCTGCGTGAGCGCGTCGAACTGGTAGTCGATCACTCCCGCGAGAAGATCGTTCATCGCTTCTGCCGAACCCTTGTAAGCGATATGCTCCATATTGAGCCCTGCGGACATGCTTAGGAGTTCACCGCTGACATGGTTCATCGTGCCATGCCCGCCGGACCCGAAGAGCACCGGATCCGCGCTGCCTTTTGCATCCGCGACAAGTTCCTCGAGGGTTGCCGCGGGCGCATTGTTGGAGGCCAATAGAACTGCGGGGATGTAGCCGAGGATTGTGACGTCGTCAAAGTCAGCCACGGGGTCATATCCAAGCGACGGATAGGTAAACGGCGCGATGCCGTTTGCAGAGACATTGGAAAGGAAGAAGGTGTAGCCGTCAGCGTCTGCCTCGGCGACTTTCGCTGCTCCGATGGTCGACGCTGCGCCAGGCATGTTTTCCACGATGACTTCTGCGCCGAGCTCTTCGCTGACGAGCGGCGCGAGAAGGCGTGCGACGAGATCGCTCGACCCGCCCGGTGTGAACCCGACCACGATGCGGATGGTCTGGTTCGGCCACTCGTCTGCCATTACTGGGGCTGCCGAAACAGCGGCGAGAAGGGCGATGAGGCTTGTACGCATTCTTGATCTCCTGACTGGCGTGTATCCGCGATGAGAGCGGCGATGGGACCAGCATGACGACGCAAGTGAACGTTAAAAGCGCAAAGATTCGAGATAAGCGTACACAATAAGGCTACACTTCCGCGCCAATCTCAGCAAAGGCCCTCCGCAATGCCTCCGCAAGCTTTGCCTGCAGGGGTTCGAGCGTGCCTCTGGCACGGCTGACAAGCTTAAGGGTTTGCCCCGGAACATGGGGATCTGCGAGGGGAACGTGAGACAAGACGCCTTCCTCCACGTCGCCTATCAGGTCGACCGCGGCCAGGATCGTGATCGCCGCGCCTTCGCGCACGAGAGCCTTGCGAAGCTCCACCGAGTTTGATTCCACGATGACATTCGGATCGATGCGCGTTTCTCCGAACGCGACGTCCAACAGCACCCGGATGCCGGCACCCGATGGGGGCAGGACCAAACGCTCGTCGACGCAGTCGCTCAATCTCAGCGCCGGGCGCCTTGCTAGAGGGTGGTCCGGTCGCATGACCACGCCGAGAGGCTGATGCATGCTCGCAAGCGTGATCAGTTCGGGGTCTCTCGGCAGATCGAAGCTCAAGCCAAGGTCTGCGTCTCCCGCGCCGACGGTGCGGACGATTTCGTCCGAGGGGAGGGTATCGATCTTCAGGTCAATGAGCGGGTGCGCGTCGCAGAACTTCGCCACCGTTCGTGCCAGGAACGATGACATCAGCCCGGATGCAGCGACCAAGCGAACCCTGCCAGATTGCAGGCCGCGCAGATCGCGCAAGTGAGCATCCATGAGCGTCAATTCGCCGTCCATGCGACGAATATGGCTGATGACCACCTCTCCGGCACTGGTGAGCTTCATGCCACGGGGCAGGCGGTCGAACAGGGGCATGCCGAGGGCGCGCTCAAATTCGAGGATTTGCCTGTTTACAGCCGAAGGGGCGATGTTGAGGGCCTCGGAGGCCTTCCGAACCGAACCATGCCTCGCCACGGCATCGATGTATCGGGAAAGTCTGGACTGGAGCATTGGACGCCTTTGAAGGGAGATCTGCGCCTTCTGCAGAACCTGTCATTTCCCGAAAGACTGCATCAGCAGACAGCGCATTGCTACGGCTTAAGCTGCGAAGCATTGTCACCACGTTTACGGTCAGGATTATAAGATGCGCATTCGGCGACGCCGCGCGCTTCAGAGCTTCGACAGCGCTTTTCCGGACGAATTCCGAGAGGTGTCAACGGCGGAGCAAAACCCGGCCACGGGGCGGCTTAAAAGCAGGCCACTTTCTTGCGGGCTCAAGCGCGCGTCGCGGTTTTTTTACGGGGTCTGGCCGGCGTTTCGGGCCCGACTTTGCCCGCCTCGACGAGGCACAGGCAGGTTTGTTCCTCCGTGCAATCCTTCACTTTGGGCCGGAATCCCGAAACCGCGCAGGCGCGAATGATCTCGTCATGCACACCGGGGTCTTCTGACCGCGGCGGGATGATGAAGGTCTCGCCCGCGATGGCCGAGAGCGGCATCGGCCCGAGATCGAGCGATTTCAAATGCGGATGGCTCGTAGGCACCGCTTGGCGCATCTGCTCGGAGTGAAACTCTCGCACCTCCAGCGCGTCATCCGCCGCCGGGGCGAGCAGGAAAGCGGCGTCGATCTCGGCGGCCAGCAGCGCCTTGACTTGAGCATCGGTGGGCAGCTCGTAGATCCACACGTCGATCCCCGGATGCGCAGCAGCGGGTAGCGGCTCGCGGGGGTGCGCGAGCTGTCGCAGGCCCGAACACCGACCCAGCGGGATGCAGACAAGCGGCTGTTCATGGGCCGGCTCGTCGGCGCACAGCGCGACGACTTCGAACGGCACGGCTGGATGTCGGCGCTGAACGCAGACGCCATCGTGGCATTCTGGCAAGAGCTGTCGCCGGGAGCCTTCGACGACGAGAATGGCGGGCAGGGGAGTTGAGCTTGTCTCTCGCCCGTGCCAACACTGAACGATCGCAACAAGGCGCAGGATGATGGATCATGGCACGCGGCGCGGTACAGCAGAACCGATCTGAGCTGATCTGCGGGGCTCTTCGGTCGGCCATCCTCGAACGCGCGCTGCTGCCGGGAATGAAGCTGCCGGAGGATTCCCTCGGCGAGCGCTTCGGTGCCAGCCGCACCATCATCCGGCAGGCGCTGGAGCGGCTCGCCGCCGAGGGGCTGGTGGAACTGCGCCACAACCGGGGGGCCGCCGTCGCAACTCCAAGCCTTGAGGAGGCGCGCGATCTCTTTGAACTGCGCACCCACACCGAGGACCTGGTGATCACCCGGCTCGCCTCCGGTCTGACCGAGGAGCAGCGCAGCCGGCTGGCCGGGCACATCGCCCGCGAGGAAGCGGCGCTCGGCGGTCCCGAGCCGCTGTCAATCCGGCTGGCGACCGAGTTCCACATCCTGATGGCGGAGCTGACGGGAAGCCCGGTCCTGTTCCGCTATGTCAAGGAGCTCAGCTATCGCTGCGGCCTGACCCTGTCGCAATACTCGCGCCCGCATTCGAGCAACTGCGGCATCCAGGAGCACCGCGACATTCTCTCGGCACTGCAGGACGGCGACGTGGACAGGGCCCGCGCCATCGCACGGGCCCATCTCGATTCCGTCTCGTCGCGGGCGCAGTTCGACACCGGCGGCAAGAACGGCTTCTCCTATCTCGACGCGCTCGAGCCCTACGCCTCTGGCGTGCGCGACCCGGGCTGATCCGCAGGCCGCGTGCCGCGCCTGGAGGGCAGGGGCATCAGGCCTCGATGCCGCGCGCGGTCAGGATGCGCTCGGCGCTGTCGTTCCAGACATCCATCTTCACGATCTTGCCGTTCTCGACCACGAAGCGGTCGACGTAGCGGTTGCCTTCGAACGGGGTGCCACCGGGCCACTCGCCGTAAAGATACCCGGTGGAATAGACCACCACGCCCTCGGCCCCCTGCGCCACGTCGAACTGGCGCATGTCCTTCTTCACCCAGGCGTAGCGCATCGCGTTGAAGCCGGCCGGACCCGACGGGTGATGGTAGACCCGGCCGCCGGTGAAGGTGATCGTCACCTCCTCGGCCATGTAGGTGGCGGCACGTTCGGGGTCGGGGACCATTGAAGCTTCGAGGTAGTCGTGGACGATCTGCGCCTCGGGGGGCAGCGTGTCGTAGTCGAGCGCGAGCGTGGCCGTCATGGAGATCCCTTTCGTGTTGATGCGGCTCAGGCTGGCATGATTCGCAGCCCGGGGAACCTGTCTGCGATCATTTCATACAAAAATTGCATGCGATTTGCCTGCGGAATGTGCAGGCGATCCCGGAAAGCGGATTTCCGGGGTGTTTTTTGCCCGGGCGCTTTGACGGGGCAGGAGCTCCGGGCGGTTATGAGAGCACGAAGACGACACAACAAAGACCGTCACACCGACAGCCGGAGGCCTTCATGCCCACACGATCCACCTTCACCCGCCGCGCGGCCCTCGCCGGCGCCACCGCTCTTACGATGCTGGCAAGCCTGCCGGCGTCGGCGCAGGAAGAGCCGATCAAGATCGGCCTTGTCGCCGCGCTCAGCGGCCAGTCCGCCAAGTCCGGCGAGGCGATCACCCGCGGCATCGAGATGGCCATGGACGAGATCAACGCCAAGGGCGGCGTGCTCGGCCGGCCCCTGGAGCTGGTCAGCCGCGACGACGAGGCCAATCCCGGCACCGGCATGGTCGCCGCGCGCGAGCTGGTGCAGCGCGAGGAGGTGGCCGTGCTGATGGGCGGCCTCGATACGCCGGTCTCGATGGCGATCGTGCCCTTTGCCAACCAGGCGAAGGTGCCCTTTGTCGGACCCTGGGCCGCGGGCACGGGCATCACCGTGAACGGTGCCGAGGAGAACTACGTCTTCCGCGTTTCGGCAGTGGACGAGTATGTCGACGAGGCCATCACCGAGTATCTCGTCAGCGAGTACGGCTCGGAGAAGCCGGGCATGATCCTCATCAACAACCCCTGGGGCGAGTCGAACGAGGACGGGCTGACCAAGGCGCTCGAGGCGCGCGGCATGGAACACGCCGGCATCGAGAAATTCGAGAGCAACGACGTGGATGTGGTGCCGCAGCTCACCCGCCTGCGCGAGAACGGCGCGGACGGCCTGTTCCTCGTCGGCAATGTCGGTCCTTCGGCGCAGGTGGTGAAGTCGCTCGACCGGATGGGCTGGGACGTGCCCGTGGCCTCGCACTGGGGCCCGTCGGGTGGCCGCTTCACCGAGCTGGCGGGTCCCAGCGGCGAGAAGGTCCACTTCATCCAGACCTTCCTCTTCACCTCGGAAGAGCACCCGATGTTCCAGAAGCTTCAGGACAAGTATCCCGAGATCCAGAGCCTCGCCGATGTGACCCCGGCCACGGGCATCGCCAACGCCTATGACGCCACGCTGCTGATCGCGGCGGCCATCGAGGCGGCGGGCAGCACCGAGGGTCCGGCGATCCGCGAGGCGATGTACGGCATCAGTGGCGTCGAGGGCGTGATCAAGACCTACGACCAGCCGTTCTCGCCCGACAACCAGGATGCGCTCGGCCCGGACGACTACATCTTCGCGCATTTCGTCGAGGGCGAGATCATCCCGCTCGAGGAGTGATCCGCGGCAAGGTCTGAAACGGGCGCCTCCGGCCAATGCGTGCCGGGGGCGCCGCCCTTCCTCCCCCCTTTTCCGTGGAGAGCCGGAATGTCCCTTTTCGTCGCCGCCGTCCTTACAGGGCTGGGTCTCGGAGCCATGTACGGGCTGATCGCCCTCGGCTTCCAGATCACCTATTCCGTCTGCTCTCGCGTGAACTTCGCGCAAGGCTCCATGGTCATGCTCGGCGCGGTGCTGGGCTATGTGCTGACGGTGCGCTGGGGCCTGCCGGTCTGGATCGGCTACCCGCTGGCGCTGCTGGGCTGTGCGCTCATGGGCATGCTGGTGGAACTGTGCCTGATCCGTCCCTTCGCCATCCGCGGCAACGAGGGCTGGCTGATGTCCACCGTCGCAGGGGGCATCCTGCTCGACAACGCCGTGCTCTTCACCTTCGGGAACGAGCCACGCAGCCTGCCGTCGCCGCTGGTCGGGACCAGCTGGCAGATCCTCGGCACCGGGATCTATCCGCTGCAGCTGCTGATCCCGGTGGTGGCCATCGCGCTGGCCTTCGGGCTGCAGATCCTGTTCCGCCGCACGCGGCAGGGCAGGGCGCTCCTGGCCGTGGTGCAGAACCCCGAGGCGGCGCGGCTCATGGGCATCAACACCACAGCCATGATCTCCGGCAGCTTCGCGCTGTCGTCGATGCTGGCAGGCGCGGCGGGGCTGCTGATCGCGCCGCTGTTCTCGGTGCATTCCGACATGGGCACGCTCTTTGGCATCAAGGCCTTCGCGGTGGCCATCCTCGGGGGCATGACCTCGGCCTGGGGCGTGATGATCGCCGGCTTCCTCTATGGCCTGGTCGAGGGCATGACGACCTCGTTCCTCGGGTCCTCCTGGACATACATCGTCGTCTTCGCCCTGCTGATCGCCGTGCTGGCGGTGAAACCGGGCGGGCTGTTCGGCGCCGCCAAGCTCAAGAAGGTCTGAGCCATGACGACCAAACCCTCCGCATCCCGCACCGGCCTGACCGACGCCCGCATCATGGACATCGCGCTGGTCGCCCTGACATGCGGCGCGCTGGCGCTGCTCAACGTGGTGGGGGGCTATACGCTCTTCGTCATCGGGCTGGTGGCGATCTGGACGATCCTCGGCACCGGGCTCAACCTGCTCTTCGGGTTGACCGGCCTCGTGTCGCTCGGGCAGGTCGGCTTCCTTGCCATCGGCGCCTATGCCTATGCCATCGCGCTGCAGGCCGGCCTGAGCTTCTGGCTCGCCCTGCCGCTGGCCACCGCGGTCAGCGCGGCGGTGGGCTGTTTGCTGGCAGTTCCGGCGGTGCGCATGGCGGGGCCGTTCCTGGCGATGGTGACGATCGCCTTCGCCTTCATCATCGAACACCTCGTGATCGAATGGCGCGGGCTGACCGGCGGCCAGAACGGCCTGATGGGCTTCGACGCCCCCAGCATCGCCGGGATCACCTTCGGCGAGAAGGAGTTGGTCATGCTGGCCATCGTGCTCGCCGGGGCGCTGCTTCTGGCCTACCGCCGCGTCGCGGTCAGCGGCTGGGGCATGGCGATGGTCGCCCTGCGCGACCAGGAGATCGCCGCCGGAGCGCTCGGCTTCAATCCGTTCCGGACCAAGCTCGCGGCCTTTGCCGTGGCGGCGGCGGCGGCGGGGCTCGCCGGCGGGCTCTTCGCGCAGCTCATGCAGTTCATCGCGCCGAGCAACTTCATGCTTTCGCAATCCATCCTGTTCCTCTTCGCCGTCATCCTCGGCGGGGCGGGGACGGTGCTCGGCCCGCTGGTCGGGGCCGCCGTGGTTGTCTTCCTGCCCGAGGTGCTGGCAGGGCTGGCGGAATACCGGCTGCTGTTCTTCGGCGCGCTGCTGGTGGCCGTCCTGCTGCTGGCGCCGCAGGGGGTGGTCGGCCTCGTCGCGCGCGTGCTTCCGCGCCGCCGGCACGCGGTTGATGCCGTGTCGCCGGAGGCGATGCTTCAGACCATCACCCCGGCGGATCCGCAGGGGCTGCAGGTGAGCGGTCTCGGGATCACCTTCGGTGGGGTACGCGCCGTGGTCGATGCCAGCTTCACCGCCGCCCCGGGCGAGGTGACCTCGATCATCGGCCCCAACGGCGCCGGCAAGACGACGCTGCTCAACATGATCTCGGGGTTCTACGTCCCGGGCACCGGCACGATCCGCACCCGCGACACCGAGATCGCCGGCTGGTCGCTGCATGACACCGCCCGGCTCGGGGTGGCGCGGACCTTCCAGGCAACGCGGCTCTTCGGCAGCCTCTCCGCCGAGGAGAACGTCATCGCCGGGTTCCCGCGTGGGCACTTCGGAGCGCCCTTCGCCACGCTGACCACCCCGGAGCACCGCGCCGCCGCGCGCGGGCTGCTGGCCCTGGTGGGCTACACCGGAGACCCCGAGACCCCCGCCGCCGACCTGCCGCACGTGGACCGGCGCCTTGTCGAGATCGCGCGCGCGCTGGCCATGCGTCCGCACGTGCTGCTGCTCGACGAGCCTGCCGCCGGGCTGATGCACGGCGACAAGATGGCGCTTGCCGCGCTGCTGCGCCGGCTTGCGGACATCGGCATCGCCGTGGTGCTGGTCGAGCACGACATGGACATGGTCATGGGCATTTCCGACCGCATCCTCGCGCTCGACGCCGGCCAGCCCATCGCCTTCGACACGCCGGACCGCATCCGTGCCAACGAGAAGGTCATCGCCGCCTATCTCGGCGAGGGCACGCTCTCGGCCCCGCCGCGCAAGCTGGCGCATCAGCCGGGCGCGATGGACGCGCTGATCACCAGCGCGCTCACCGCCGGCTACGGCGCCGCCGACGTGCTGCAGGGGCTGCGCATCCGCGTTGGGCAGGGCGAGCTGGTGGCCCTTCTGGGCGCCAACGGCGCGGGCAAGTCGACCTTCCTGCGCACCGTCGCGGGGCTGGTCCAGCCCACGGGCGGCAAGATCATCATGCACGACGCCTCGATCCATGGTCTGCCACCGCACCACATCGTCGAGCACGGTCTGGCGCTGGTCCCCGAAGGGCGTCAGGTCTTTCCCGACCTCACCGTGGCCCAGAACATCGAGCTCGGCGCCTACCGCCGCAAGCAGCGTCCCGGCCCCGAGGAACTCGAGGCGATCCTGCGCCGCTTCCCCCGCCTGCGCGACCGGCTCGACACGCCCGCCGGGCTGCTCTCGGGCGGCGAGCAGCAGATGATGGCGATCGCGCGCGGCCTCATGGCGAAGCCGAAGCTGCTGCTGCTCGACGAGCCGTCGCTGGGCCTTGCCCCCGCGATGACCGAGGAGCTCTACGCCATCCTCGCCGAGCTGCGCGACGACGGCATGACCATCCTGCTGGTGGACCAGATGGCGACGCTGGCGCTGGCGGTGGCCGACCGCGGCTACGTGCTGGAGCAGGGGCGCATCGTGGCGGAAGGCCCGGCCGAGGAGCTGCGCGCGGACAAGGCCCTGATCGACGCCTATCTCGGGCAGGGCGAAAGTGCCGAGGCAGCGCAATGACCCCCGATCTCGTCGTCCGCCAAGCCCGTATCGCGGACGGGGCCGCGCCGGTCGACATCGCAGTGAGGGACGGGCTGATCACCGGGATCGCCCCGCAGATCGGCTCGGACGCGCCCTGTCTCGACGCCGCTGGCGGCCTGCTCATCCGTGGGTTCGCCGACAGCCACCTGCATCTCGACAAAGCCTGCATCCTGGACCGCGCGCAGAACCGGTCCGGCACGCTCAAGGGCGCGCTCGAGGCCGTCACGGCGGCCAAGCGCGACTTCACCGCGTCTGATGTGTATGCCCGCGGGGCGCGGGTGCTCGACGCGGCGATCGGGCAGGGCACGACGCTCATCCGCACCCATGTGGAGATCGACCCGGTCATCGGGCTTGCCGGGTTCGAGGCGATCCGGCAGCTCAAGGCCGACTACGCCTGGGCGCTCGACCTGCAGATCTGCGTCTTTCCGCAGGAGGGTCTGCTGAACTATCCCGGCGCCGAGCCGTTGCTGCGGGCCGCGCTCGACGCGGGTGCCGATCTGCTGGGGGGCTGTCCCTATACCGACACCGACCCAGAGGGGCACATCGCCCGGGTCTTCGGCATGGCACGGGAGTATGATGTCGATCTCGATTTCCATCTCGATTTCGACCTCGACACAAGCTGGCGCCATCTCGACGAGGTCGCGCGGCAGACCATCGCGCACGGGATGCAGGGACGGGTGGCCATCGGCCACGTGACCAAACTGTCGATGCTGTCGCCCAAGAGGCTGGCGGAGAGCATCGCGCTGATGAAGGAAGCGGGCATCGCGCTGACCGTGCTGCCCGCGACGGACCTCTTCATCACCGGGCGCGACCATGACCACGCCGTGCCGCGCGGTGTCGCGCCGGCGCACAGGTTTCATGCGGGCGGCGTCTGCTGCACGGTTGCGACGAACAACGTGCTGAACCCGTTCACCCCCTACGGCGACTGTTCGCTGCCACGCATGGCGAACCTCTTCGCGAACGTGGCGCAGCTGGGCACCGGGCAGGAGCTGTCGGCCTGCTTCGCGATGATCAGCGCCGAGCCTTTCCGCCTCCTGGGCCGCGACGCGCGCATCGCCGAGGGCACGCCTGCCGACTTTGTGCTGCTGCCGGGCAGCTCGGGCGCGGCAACCGTGGCAGAGATCGGGAGACCGCTTTGGGGGATGAAGGCGGGCCGGATGACATTCGAGGCGCCGGCTCCGCGGCTGCTGCGGCCGTGGCGTGACGCGCAAACGGTGCGCGATTACAGCCTGATGTCGTCCGGCCGCTGATCGACCGAGCGCGCTCCGGGTCCAGCGCGGCTAGGATCGGTGCGGTGTCGCGTTCGTTCATCGTGCGCATGATCATCAACTCCGATGTGGGCGCGCGGAAGATGATCGTGTCGCCGGTCTCGAGCGCCTGTTCCGCGAGCGGCCCGGGCAGGGCGCGGCCCTTGCGGCGCAGGCCGGTGACCTTGATGCCGCCGCGGTTGAACGCGCCGACATCGGCCAGCGCCTTCCCGGCATGGCTGTCATCGGCCAGTACCGCTTCACACAGGAAGGTGGTCTCGCCCAGCATCTGGTCGGGGGTGCTGGCCTCGCGGTCGGGAAGCAGCCAGCGCCCGAGGATCGCGAGGGTCGTACCGCCGGCGATAGACACGAGGGTCCCCACCGGGGTGATCTCAAAGATGCCGAACGGCTCCAGCCCCTGACCACGCGCGACACCATCGACCAGAAGGTTGGTCGAGGTGCCGATCAGCGTGCAGGTCCCGCCGAGGATGGCGACATAGCTCAGGGGGATCAGGAGCCGGGTTGCGGATTTGCCGAGCGCAGAGGCCAGGCGGATCACCACCGGGATCAGCACCAGCACCACCGGCGTGTTGTTGACGAAGCCCGAGGCGACCAGGGTAACGCCGAGGACCACCGAAAGTGCAAGCGCGGGGCGGTCTTGTGCCTGCGCGATGACCGTGTTCGAGACAGCCTCGAGCACCCCGGTCCGCACTAGCGCGCCGGACAGCACAAACATCGCGCCGATGGTCAGCGGGGCTGGGTTGGAGAACACCGACAGGAGCTCGCCGGGGCTCACGAAGCCGAGCGCCACGAAGAGCGCCCCGAGCCCGGCCGCGGGGACTACCGGCGGGTAGAGCTCGAGCATGAACAGCGCGAAGAGACCTGCGATCATCGCAAGCGAGATGAGCGCCTCGTAACGCTCCATGAGATCAATCCATTCGGTCATGCGCGTTCCGCTCGCTCGTCGGGCACAACGTCGATCTGTTCGGAAGGTTGCGCAAGGGCGCGCGAGAGGATGGGGCCGGTTGGGCCACGTGGTGCTGCCTTGAACCGAGGTGAGTTTGCGACAGGCTTACCTTGCGGCTCCACGCCGCCGGCCGCAATGCCGAGCTTGGCGGGCGCGTCGCTCCGTTCTCCGGCGAGCCCGCGTTTCGGGGCGCTGTGCCCGCTCATGCGGTCGGCGAGAGACCAAACCGCAACACGAGGCGCAAAGCGGTCTTCGGGAGGCGGCAGGCGGCCGAGAGCCTGCCTCTGCGAAGGTATGGACATTGTCGGGCAGTTGGCAATGTGACGGGAGAGCCTTTAGATCAGACGAAACCGCCAAGGGAGGGCGCGCCATCGAAAACCCGACACGTCTTCTGGCCAAGGTCCGTTTCCGGCAAATCCGCTGCTTCATCGAGGTCGCTCGACAGGGCAGCTTCGTTGCGGCAGCGGAGGCGCTGGGATTGACCCAGCCCGCCGTCTCGCGCTCGATCCGGGAACTCGAGGCGACGCTCGACACCATTCTCTTCGACCGCTCGCAGCGCGGTGCGTTCCTAACGCTGCACGGGAGAAGACTGCTCGAATCCGCCGAAGCGGCGATGGCACTTTTGACCGAGGGCCTGCAGGCGACACAGGACGATGGCGGCACGCGCGAAGTGCTGCGGATCGGGGCGCTGCCGAATGTTTGCGGCCTGACCCTGCCAGACATCATTGAGGATTTCCGGGTCGTCTATCCCCGTTCCACCGTGCGTGTGGTCTCGGGTACCAACGCGGACCTGCTGTCGCGGCTGCGGCAGGGGGCGCTCGACATGGTGGTCGGGCGGCTGGCGGATTCCGTCACCATGCACGGCCTCAGCTTCCAGCATCTCTACGACGAATCCATCGTGATCGCGGTCGGTCGGGATCACCCGCTGGCCAAGCCGGGTGCCCGGGCCGACATTGCCACGATCCTCACCCATCCGCTGCTGGTGCCGATTCCCGGTACGATCATCCGGCAGGAATTCGACCGGTTCCTCTCCAAGAGCGGGTTCGTGACGCCGGACTATGCCATCGAAACTCTGGATGCCGGCTTCATCAACAAGGTGATCCGCGCCGCGAACCATATCGCCGTCACCGTTGAGGCGCTGGTCGCAGAGGGCCGGACCCGCGGCGATGTGGTGGTGCTGCCGATCAGTGATCCCGGTCTCAAGGGCCCGGTTGGGCTGACGACGCTGCCGGGCACAACCGACGGCCCTGCCACGCGGATGCTGCTCGGGATGCTGCGCGAGCGACTGTCGCAACCGCCAAATCATGCCGGAATTGGTATAGACTTTGCGGAGAAGGAATAGGTCTTTCTTTCTTAAACGTTATACTCTCCGTCGGCAGAGGAGAGACATCCACTTTGGAGGAGAGCCGATGTTCCACACCCTGAAAGTTCTGGCTGCCGCAACCGCCATCGCCGGCGCGAGCCTGCCCGCATCTGCCGAGACGCTCAGCGTCGAGGGCGGCGGCAGCGCCTCGCTGACGGGGATCGTGCCGCAGACTTGGGCCCAGTTCACCTCTGCCGCGGGCTATGATCTGCAGGTCTCGCTCGGGCAGGCGCTGACGCGCTCGGCCATGAAGGTGGGCGCCGGCCAGCTCGACCTTGCGGTGGTGCCGCCGCCAGCCTACGGCGCGATGACCCGCGGCGCCGGCCCCTATGCCAACGCCGCCAAGCAGGCGCAGGCCTTCGCCGGCGACATGCGTCTGCTCTTCACCTTCCCGGGCGGCTCGTTCCATCCCATCGTCTGGGCCGACAGCGGTATCGAGAGCTGGGACGACATCGAGGGCAAGCGCGTCTATATCGGCCCACCCGCGGGGGCTGCGGCGAACCAGGCGCGCGGCATGATCCGCGAGGCCTCGGGCGGCAAGGAGGACGGCACCGACTACGAGGGCATCCGGCTTCCGTGGGAAGCCTCGAGCCAGGCGTTCCAGGATGGCCAGTTCGACATGTTCATCATGTCTGCCGCGGTCGGGCAGCAATCGGTGCAGGAGCTGAGCCTGCAGCGCGAGATCCGCATCCTCGGCGTCTCGGACGAAGTCATCGCCGGCGAGGGTTGGGCCGCCTATCTCGAAGATCAGGCGGTGCGGACCGACGTGGTACCCGCGGGCACTTATCAGGGGCAGGTCAACGGGGATGCCGACCAGTCGATCATGGTGACCGTGATGATGATGGGCGCCAACAAGGAACTGTCGGACGACGCGGCCTATGCTCTGACCAAGTCCTTCTTCGACAATCTGGATGCCATGAGTGCGGCCAACGCGCTTCTGGCGCGGATCGACGTGAGCGATCCCTTTGCCGGCGCGAACATGCCCGTGCACCCCGGCGCCGCGCGCTACTATGCCGAGATGGGCATCGAGATCCCGGACGCCCTCAAGGCCGACTGAGACCTTGCCCGGCCCCTGACCACGGGGGCCGGGCGCACCGCCACGGACCGGCAAGGCGCCGGTGGGCCGCGGCAGGAGGAGACCCCATGACACGCATTTCTTCTAACGGAGCCAAGGCTCTGGACCGGGCCGGTCTGTTCGTCGGACTGGTGATCGCGCTGGCCGGTCTGGCCAATGTCCTTCCCACCTACGGCGTTCTGCCGCGCATCGGGCCCTTCGCCCTCGACTGGTTCCGGCCGCTGTTCTACTGGCTGTGCTTTCTCAGCTTCCTGATCTGGGACGCGGCGCGTCTGCAGCGCGACGGCATGCTCACGCCGGTGCACCTCGTGGCCTACGCGGTGGCGCTGGGGCTGATGAGCTGGGTCTCCTACGATTATTACCGCGTGACGCTGATCCTGAAGGACAGCTTCATGTTCTTCACCGCGCGCGAGGCCTATCTCGCGGTGATCCCGGTCGTGCTGTCGATCATCGCTTGCTGGCGGCTCTGGGGCGCGCCGATCGCGATCCTCGGCGCCATCGTATTCGGCTATCTCGTTACCGGACCCTACTGGCCGGGGATCTTCAACACCATCGTCGGCGACATGAACGAGTTCATTGCCCAGAACCTCTGGTACGACGCCAGCCAGGGCATTCTCGGAAATATCATGGGCATCGTGCTGTCGACGGTGCTGCCCTTCATCATCCTTGGCGCCGTGCTCGAAGGCTGTGGCGCGGGCGGTTCGATGATCCGCATCTCGTTCCACCTGATGCGGCGCTTCCGCGGTGGCCCGGCCTATGCGGCCATCTCGGCCTCGGCGCTATTCGGCACCGTCTCGGGCAGCGCCGTGGCCAACGTGGTCGGCACCGGGGTGGTGACCATCCCGATGATCCGCCGCCGCGGCTTTTCCGGCAACTTCGCCGGTGCCGTCGAGGCCGCCGCCTCGACCGGCGGACAGATCCTGCCGCCGATCATGGGCGCCGCGGCGCTGGTGATGGCTGATATCGTCGGCGTGAGCTATGTCGCCGTGATCCTCGCGGTGCTGGTCCCGGCCATCGCCTATTACGGCAGCTTGTTCCTCGCGGTGTTCTTCGAGGCCGAAAAGCTTGGTATCTCCGCCAATGAGGAGGACGAGAAGGACATCCTGCCGCCGAACGGTCAGGACTGGATCAACATGCTGCTGGTCTTCGGCCCGATCGCTTTGATCGTCTGGCTGCTGGTCTCCGGCCTGTCGCCCGCAGGCGCTTCGATTGCCGCGATCCTGCTGCTGATCCCGATGAGCCTGATCAACCCGGCGATCCGCCGCGCGCCGTGGAAGCTGATCGACGCGCTGGCCGAGGGTGGCAAGACCGTTGCGCAGCTCGCCATCGCCATTGCCATGGTGGGGATCGTGGTCTCGACCCTGAACGCAACCGGCATGCCGACCAAGTTCGCGGTGCTGCTGTCGAACGCGGCCAACAGCTCGCTCATGGCGGCGCTCCTGATCGCGGCGGCGGGCTGCATCGTGCTCGGCATGGGGATGCCGACGCTGCCGGCCTATATCGCCATCGTGGCGGTGATGGGGCCGACGCTCACGGGCTTTGGCGTGGAGTTGCTCACGGCGCATATGTTCGTGTTCTTCTTCGGCGTCGCCTCGGTGATCACGCCGCCCGTGGCCATCGCGGCCTATGCGGCGGCGTCGATATCGAAGGGCAAGCCCATCGGCACCGCGGTCGAGGCCACGCGC
The DNA here is from genome assembly GCF_059781815.1 of Salipiger sp. NCBI lineage: Bacteria > Pseudomonadati > Pseudomonadota > Alphaproteobacteria > Rhodobacterales > Roseobacteraceae > Salipiger > Salipiger sp. Next base: position 19,110 of record NZ_JBYNAH010000063.1, read on the forward strand.
ATCGGCGCGATGATCTTTCTCGTGCCCTTTGCCTTCGTCTACAACCCCGCCCTGCTGCTGGGCACCGAGGCCGCCGCTGCCGCGTCGCTTGGGTTCCAACTCTTCTCCTACCTCGCGCTCCTGGTGGCGATGTATCTCGCCTCGAGCGCCCTCATAGGCTTTGACAAGCAACCGCTGCCGGTCTGGGAACGCGTGCTGCGCCTCGCCTGCGCCGCCACGCTGCTGTCGCCGGTGGTGCTCGCCGGCGTTGCCGCCCTCGCGCTCGGTGTCGCCCTCGCGGTGTGGCGCCGCAGCTCCAAACTCACGCCTGCGGAGGCCATCTGATGACCGATCGTCCCAACTTCATCCTGTTCATCACCGATCAGCACCGCGCCGACTATCTCGGTTGCTACGGGCATCCGATCGTGAAGACGCCAAACATCGACGCCATGGCGGCGCGAGGCACAGCCTTCGACCGGTTTTACGTGGCAAGCCCCGTCTGCATGCCGAACCGGGCCAGCCTGATGACCTGCCGGATGCCCTCGGGCCACGGTGTCCGCTTCAACGGCATCCCGCTGTCGCAGCGCAATGTGACCTTTGTCGAGCTGCTGCGCGACGCGGGCTACGACACAGCATTGATCGGCAAGAGCCACCTGCAGACCTTCACCGGTATCCCGCCGGTGCAGGTTCCTCCCGAGGGTCGGCCCGGCTATCACAAGGCCAATGGCGACCTGCGCGAGGCGATGCGCAACGACTTCGCCGCCCCGGTCTACCACGTCGAGGAGCCGGATTTCTGGTCCGGCGAGATGCCGGCGGTTCCGACGCCGTTCTACGGCTTCGATCACGTCGAGCTGGTCACCGGCCACGGCGACCACATCGGCGGCGACTATACCCGCTGGGCACTCGGACACGATCCCGAGATCGGCGACAAGATGGGCGCCGAGAACCAGCTCCCGCATGACTATCGCTGCCCGCAGTCGGTTCGCACGGCGGTGCCGGCCGAGCTCTACTCGACCACCTACATCGCCGAGCGCGCAAGCGTCTGGCTCGAGGCCCGCAAGGACAGCGACAAGCCGTTTTTCCTGATGGTGAGCTGGCCCGACCCGCACCACCCGTTCAACCCGCCAGGCAAGTACTGGGAGATGTACGATCCCGACGACATGCCCGTGCCGGCGGCCTTCACCGTCAACGACTGGACCCCGCCGCCGCACGTCGCGGGCGTGCATGGCGCCCGCGAAAGCGGCGCGGCGAACCTGAAAGGCATGAACGCCATCGGCTGCTCGGCGCGCGAAGCGCAGGAAGCACAAGCGCTGACCTGCGGCATGATCACCATGATTGACGATGCGGTGGGCCGGGTGCAGAAGACCCTGAGCGAGAGCGGTCGGGGCGAGAAGACGGTCACGCTCTTCACCTCGGATCACGGCGATCATCTTGGCGATCACCGGCTGCTCTTCAAGGGTGCCGAGCAATACGAGCAGATCACCCGCGTGCCCTTTGTCTGGAGTGATCCCGAGGGGCCGAGCGGCACCCGGACAGGGCGCATGGGCCAGACGCTAGACATCGGCGCGACGATCCTCGAGCGCGCCCGCGTCGAGCAGGCCTGGGGCATGCAGGGCCGCGACCTGATGGCGGCAGAGAGCGCGCCCGAAGGAGTGTTGATCCAGTACGCCCATCAGGCTCAGATGGACGGGCTCGGTGTTTGTCCGAACGTGCATTCGCTGCGCGACGCGCGTTACCGGATCTCGGTGTTTCAGGGGATGGAGTGGGGCGAGCTCTACGATCTCGAGACCGATCCGAACGAGCTGCACAATCTCTGGCGGGCGCCGGCGGCGGCACCGGTCAAAGCGGCGCTGCTAGAGAAGCTGATGCAGGCCGAGCTCGCGCACAGCGAGACCGCGCCCGCCCCGGTCGCGCGCGCCTGATCCGATGCACCCCGAGGCCAAGATATCGCGCGCCCTGCGGTCGCGCGCCGGTGCCCTCGTTCCCGACTGGTGGGGGATGCAGAGCCGTGAGACCCTGCGGCATGACCTGCTCGCCGGGCTTACCGGCGCGACACTGGTGCTGCCGCAGGGCGTGGCCTTCGCCGCCATCGCCGGGCTGCCGCCGGAATACGGATTCTACACCGCGATGATCTCGACGCTGGTGGCGGCGCTGTTCGGATCAAGCTGGCAGGCGGTCTCGGGGCCGACCACGGCCCTGTCGATCATGCTCTTCGCCACGCTCTCGGGGCACTACGTGCCCGGCTCGCCGGAATATATCGCCGCCGCCGTGACCCTGTGCCTGATGGTTGGGCTGATCCAGTTTGCCTTCGGCCTCGCGCGGCTCGGGGCGCTGGTGGATTTTGTCTCGCATTCGGTGATGACCGGCTTTGTCACCGGGGCCGCGATCCTCATCGCGCTAAGCCAGGTGCAGCATGTGCTGGGGGTGACGCTGCCCTCGGCGGACAATCTCGCGGCCTTTGTCGAAGGCATTGTCGAGGGCGTGGCGGTGGCCGACTGGCGCCCGGCGGTGATTGCCCTGGCGGCCTTTGCCGTGGGCTTCGTGATCCGGCGTTTTCGGCCGCTTTGGCCCAACTACCTCGCCGCGCTGGTGGTCGCCACCGCGCTGAGCCTTGCACTTGGCGGCGCAGAGGCGGGGATCGCCAGCATCGGCCCGCTCGGCGAGATCGTCCCGAGCATGGCCCTGCCCCAGCTCGGACTGACAGACATCCGTGGGTTCGGTGGTGGCGCCATGGCCATCGCCATCGTCGGGCTGCTCGAGGCGCTGTCGGTCTCGCGGGCGCTCGCAATTCGCTCCGGCCAGCTGATCGACGGCAACCGCGAGTTCTTTGCTCAAGGCGCTTCGAACATTGTCGGCAGCCTGTTCCGCTGCTACCCGAGTTCCGCCTCGTTCACGCGCTCGGGGATCAACTACGACGCCGGCGCGCGAACCCCGATGTCGGCGATCTTTGCTGCGGGCTTTCTCTTCGTGATCCTGCTGGTGGTCGCCCCGGCCTTTGCAGTGGTGCCCATCCCCGGGATCGCGGGGGTTATCATGCTGGTGGCCTGGCGTCTGATCGACCTGCGTGAGATCCGCCACCTCGTGTCGTCGTCCTCGACCGAGACGATCATCGCCGGGGTGACCTTCGTCACCGTCCTGCTGATCGACCTCGAGACCGCGATCTATGCCGGGGTGCTGCTGTCGCTCGGGTTCTACCTCCGGGGCGCCGCGCGCCCTTTCCTTGGCCAAGGCGCGCCAGACCCGTCAACGCCGGGACGGGTGTTCAAGCCGGCGGCGCCCAACGGCCTCGACGAGTGCCCGCAGCTCATGGTCTGCCGGCTCGACGGGCCGCTTTTCTTCGGTTCCGTCGAATTCATCCGCCGTCAGTTCCGACGGCTGGAACGCGAGCGGCCGATGCAGAAGACCATGCTGTTCATCGTCAAGGGCGGTGGCGACATTGACCTAGCCGGCGCCGACCTGATCCTCGACGAGGCGCAGCGCCGCCAGCGCGCGGGGGGCGACCTGCACTTGCAGGTGAAGACGCCGCGCACCCTGACCAAGCTTGGACGGATGAAGGTTCTGCGGCAACTCACCCGTGAGCGGCTGCACCTGTCGAAGGGCGACGCCATCGCACAAATCGTGCCTCAGCTTGACCCCGGCATCTGCGAGACCTGCACGAAGCGCATCTTCCACGAATGCGCGCGGAGACCGGGCGCGCAGAGCAGCCCTACGGAATAGGTCTCCGACGGCCTCAACGATATTTGTCCTGCGGTGGATCGCCAACTTATTTTGCATTGATCTCGGAAGTGCCGCTTGGCTTCTGTCATG
>NZ_JBYNAH010000350.1:0-3113 GCF_059781815.1 Salipiger sp.
GCATACTTGTTGGTCATCACCGAGCCCTGCGCTTCCATCACGGCGCGGGAGACGATGTTCTCGGAGGCGATCAGTTCGATCTCGTCGCGCTGACGTCCGAGTTCGCCGGTGATCGAGGCGAAGAGCTCGGGGTCGCGGTCGGACAGCGACTGGGTGAAGAAGCCGTCATCGCGGTGCGGGGCGTTCATGAGGCAGGTCTCCGGTGTCATGGATTCGTCACGTGGCGCCTACGTAAAGGAAAGAGGCGCTGGCGCAAAGGGATCAAAGCGGCATTGTTCCGGTAGAGGGGCGACGGCACTGGCGGGTTCGGGGAAGTTGTGATTGTTTCGGAACGGCGTGACAGCCCAAGGAAACCCATGTCGCTGAAAATTGCCTTCTGCGCGTCCAACGCGCCCATCGCACAGGCCGCGCTGGCCGGGCTGACACGCCGCTACGGCAACCATGCCGAAGAGGGCGCCGACGTGATCGTGGCGCTTGGCGGCGACGGCTTCATGCTGCACACGCTGCACCGCACCGAGGCGCTGGCGGTGCCGGTCTATGGCATGAACCGCGGCACCGTGGGCTTTTTGATGAATGAATATTCCGAGCACGCCTTCGAGGAACGGCTGGCCGCCGCCGAGGAGGCGGTGATCAACCCGCTCTCGATGCGCGCCCACCGCGCCGATGGCAGCGAGCACCGGGCGCTGGCGATCAACGAGGTCTCGCTCTTGCGCGCCGGGCCGCAGGCAGCACGGCTGGCGATCTACGTGGACGGCAAACTGCGCATGCCCGAACTGGTCTGCGACGGCGCGCTGCTGGCCACGCCGGCGGGCTCGACCGCCTACAACTACTCGGCCCACGGCCCGATCCTGCCGATCGGCGCCGACGTTCTGGCGCTCACCGCCGTTGCGGCCTTCCGCCCGCGGCGCTGGCGCGGCGCGCTGCTGCCCAAGACCGCCGAGGTCACTTTCGAGGTGCTCGAGCCGGAAAAACGCCCGGTGATGGCCGAGGCCGACAGCCAGTCGGTGCGCGATGTGCTGAGGGTCGAGATCCGCTCGGAACCCAAGGTCGCGCACCGCGTGCTCTTCGATCCCGGCCACGGCCTCGAGGAGCGGCTGATCCGCGAACAATTTGTCTGACCCGGTGGAACTCCGACGGCGCGGGCGGCGTTTCTTGTCCGAACCCCGCGTCGAGGCGGGACAAGCCGACACAAAGGAGAAACCCGATGAATTGGGATGTGATCCAAGGCAAATGGAAACAGCTGAAGGGTGAAGCTCAGGTCCAGTGGGGCAAGCTCACCGATGACGATCTCGACCGCGCCGAAGGCAACCGCGACAAGCTCGTGGGCGTCGTTCAGGAGCGCTATGGAATCGCCAAGGACGAGGCCGAGCGAGAGGTCGACGCGTTCTACCACAAGCACGCCGCCTGACCCTTCTCAGTCAAGGCACGTAAGAAGGCCCCGGGGTTCCCTCCCCCGGGGTCTTTCTTTTGTCCGCCGGTCTGGTAGCTCTGACAGGCACAGGCTTCCCGGGACGGACAACACCATGCTGACAGGCTTTCACCACGTGGCCCTGATCTGCGGCGACTACGCCCGCAGCAAGGCGTTCTATACCGAGATCCTCGGGCTGAAGATCATCGCCGAGACCTATCGCGAGGCGCGCGACAGCTGGAAGCTCGACCTGGCGCTGCCGGGTGGCGGCCAGATCGAACTTTTCAGCTTCCCCTGCCCGCCCGACAGGCCCTCCCGCCCGGAGGCCAAGGGGTTTCGCCACCTCGCCTTCACGGTCGGCGATGTGGAGGCGGCCAAGCGCCGGCTCGAAGCCAAGGGCGTGGCGGTCGAGCCGATCCGCATCGACGAACTGACCGGCAAGCGCTTCACCTTCTTCCCCGATCCCGACGGGCTGCCGCTGGAACTCTACGAGGCGTGAGGCGCGGATTTGATTGCCGGACCGGCCCCTGCCTGCCATTCTGATGGCTCTGGTATGGGGAGGAGGGACCCGATGTACCGTCAATTTTTGATCACTGCCGCACTGTCCTGCGCGCTGGGAGGCGCGGCCTTTGCCGAGTGTGCAAGCGAGGCCGAGATTTCCACCTTCGTGGACAGCTACCTTGCCAAGACCCCCGCAAAGGCGCTTGGCGCCGGGGGCACGATGGAGGACGCACTCTGCACGCAGGCCAAGCTGGTCGAGGCGCTGAGCCCGCATCTCGGCCCCGTGGTCGGCTACAAGGCGGCGCTGACCAGCGCCGCGATGCAGGAGCGCTTCAAGGTCGATGCGCCGCTGCACGGGGTGCTCTACCGCGACATGCTGGTCGAGGACGGGGCCGAGGTGCCGGCGGCCTTCGGCGCGATCCCGATGCTCGAGGCCGACCTGCTGCTCGTCGTCGGCGACGAGGCAATCAACGCGGCGAACTCGCCCGAGGAGGCCATCGCGCATATCTCGGAGGTGCGCCCGTTCATCGAGCTGCCCGACCCAATGGTCGCCAAGGGCGAGCCGATCACCGGCGAGACACTGACCGCCATGGGCGTAGCGCCGCGTCTGGGGGTCATGGGCGCGGGCCTTCCGGTCGACGACCCCGCCGCCATGCTCGCGGCGCTCGAGGCGATGAGCGTCACGCTCACCGCGGGCGACGGCAGCGTGCTGGCCGAGGCGCCGGGCTCGGTCGTGCTTGGCAACCCGGTCAACTCGGTGCTGTGGCTGGTCTCGGCAGGGATCACCCTGAAGGCCGGCGATATCGTCAGCGTCGGCTCCATCGGCCCGCTGATGCCCGCCGCCAAGGCCGGCAGCGGCGCGACGGCGACCTATACGGGGCTGCCCGGCGATCCCAGCGTGTCGGTGCGCTTCACGCAATAACGCGCGATGGCGGCTCTATCGTCCGCGCGCATCGGGACAGCCAGAAAGAAGAACGCCCGCTGCAGCACAGCGGGCGTTCTCGTCATTCGGTCAGGCGCAGCACCGGATCACGCAGGCACTTTCTTGGCATAGCCCAGCCCCTCGAGCGCGACGCGGATCTCGTCGAGGATGACCGGATCGTCGATGGTCGCCGGCATCTTGAACTCCTCGCCATCAGCAATCTTGACCATCGTCGCCCGCAGGATCTTGCCCGAGCGGGTCTTGGGCAGGCGATCCACCACG
>NZ_JBYNAH010000064.1:0-22784 GCF_059781815.1 Salipiger sp.
GGAATAGTCGGGTGCCGAAAAATAATAGCAGGTGACGATTTCCGGCTTGATGTCGAAGGCCTGACAGAGACCATCGGTCATGTCTTTCGTCGCAACCTCCCGTATTTCCTGAGTTGCGTCGCGGTCGATGATTTCGATGAAGGGCATGGTGCGGCTCCTTGGCGGCAGGGGAGAAAACGGCTCGCCGGGAAGCTGACGAGTTGACTCATTATCTGATCAGATCAAACGTGAGTGCAACAGATTTGGATCGGCACTGCCGAGATCGGAAAGGACCGGAATGACCTTCAAGGGGAGCTACACCGTCTGCGTGACGCCGTTCGATGCGGAGGGCCGCGTCGATCTTGAGGCGCTGCGCAGCTATGTCGACTGGCAGATCGAAGAGGGCGTGCACGGCCTGATCCCGCTCGGCAGCACCGGCGAGTTCCTGTCGCTCACCCGTGACGAGCGCGCCGCCGTCGCCGAGACCGTCATCAAGCAGACCGCCGGCCGCGTGCCAGTGCTGATCGGCACCGCCGCCGAATGGACCGACGAGGCGGTCGAAATCAGCCGCGAGGCCGAGGCGTTCGGCGCCGACGGTGTGATGCTGGTGCCGCCCTATTACTCCTCGCCCACCGACGCGGAGCTCACCGTGCATTTCACCCGCGTCGCCGAGGCGCTGTCGATCCCGGTGATGCTCTACAACAACCCGTTCACCGCCAATGTCGACCTCAGCGCCGCCCTCGTGGGCCGGCTCTCCGAGGTCGAGAACATCTCCTACATCAAGGATACGTCGAAGAACGTGCACCGGGTGACCGAGCTGCTCGAGGCCTGCCAGGGCCGGATGACGGTGTTTGCCGGGTATTATCCCTGGGAGAGCTATCTTGCCGGGGCCGAGGGCTACAGCTCGGTGATGTCGAACATCGCGCCGAAGCTCTCGGCGGAAACCTTCGAGCGCACGGTCGACGGCTCCGGAGAGGGCCGCGACCTCTATATTAAGAGCCTGCCGCTGATCAATGCACTGGCAGGCGACCTTTACGTCTCGGCCACCAAGGCCGCGATGACGATGATCGGACGCCCGATGGGCGACCCGCGCCCGCCGCGCCTGCCTCTGCCCGAGGCCAAGCGCGCAGAGCTGGAAACCATTCTGAAAGATCTCGGGCTGCTGGCGGAGGCCTGATCCCGGCGTACGCGCCGGGGGACAATGTCCGCCCCAACAGAGACAAACCCAACAGGGAAGACCATCATGAAACTCACTAACCTCGCCCTCTGCATCGCGCTCGGCGCGACCGCCGTCGCCGCCCCGGCCTTCGCACAGGAGATCACCCTCAAGGCCAGCCACAACGCCAATGCCGACGAGCCCTATGGCGTCGGCATGCGCAAGATGGCCGAGATCCTCGAAGAGAAATCGGGCGGCGCCGCCACCATCGAGGTCTTTGACAACGCCACGCTCGGCGACGAGATGGAGAGCATCCAGGGCACCCAGATCGGCACCGTCGACATCGCCGTGACCGCCAACTCGACGCTGGCCAACTTCGTGCCCGACCTGTCGGTGTTCTCGCTGCCCTTCCTGTTCGACGATGCCGAGCAGATGGACCGCGCCCTGAGCAACCCCGAGGTGCTCGACGCCATCGGCGGCGCGCTCGACGAGAAAGGCTTCCACCTGCTCGCGGTGTTCTCGGCCGGCACCCGTCACATCATGACCAAGAAGCCGATCCAGTCGCTCGCCGACATGGAAGGTCTGAAGATCCGCACCATGCAGAACCCGGCCCACGTCGACACCTTCAACGCCTTCGGTGCCAACGCCACCCCGATCGCCTATACCGAGCTTTACGGCGCGCTCGAGACCGGCGTGGTCGACGGTGCCGAGGCCGCCAACACCAACTTCTACTCGCAGAAGTTCTACGAGGTCGCGCCCGACTGGGCCGTGGTCGGCTGGCTCGAACTGGTCGCGCCGGTGATCATGGGCAAGGCCGCCTACGAGGCGCTGCCCGATGACGTGAAGGCCGCGCTCGACGAGGCGGGCCTCGAGGCCGGCAAGGCCGAGCGCGCCGCCTATCTCGCCAGCGACAACGCGCGCTTTGCGGATCTCGAAAAGGTCGGCGTGAAGATCACCCGCCCCGATACCGCTGCCTTCCGCGAAGCGGCGGCCCCGGTGCAGGAAAAGTATCTCGAGAGCGACGCGCAGAAAGAAATCTTCGAGCTTGTGAAATCGGTCGAGTAATCTCCCAACTTGACCCCACTCCCCCGGCCGCGCCCATCCGCGGCCGGGGCTTCTCGTAAGGAAAGCCCGCGCATGTTCGCCCTTCTGGAACGCCTCTGCCTTGCCCTGCGCTTCGTCGTCTCGGGCGTGGTCATCCTGCTCTTCACCGTGATGATGATCGCGGTGCTGGTGCAGGTCGGGGGGCGATACGTCTTCAACTACTCCATCGCGCAGGCCTCCGAGATCGCGACCTTCAGCCAGATCTGGCTGGTGCTGCTGGGCTCCGGCGTGGCCGTGGCGCGGGGCCAGCACGTGGCCATCGACATGCTGCCCGCGAAGCTTCCGCTGCCCGCCGCCCGCGTCGCACTTGTGGCCATCGCGCTGGTGGTCGCGAGCTTCCTCGCGGTGCTGGCCTATGGCAGCCTGCCGCTGCTGCGCATGGGCGAATTCCAGAGCTCTCCGGCGCTGCGCGTGCCGATGAAATACATCTATGTCTGCCTGCCCTTCGGCGCCGGCTACATGGCGCTCGAGCTGCTGCTCACCGTCATCCAGCGCTGGGACAATCCCTTCCCGCCGCCCGAGCCCGATGCCGAGGAGGCGATCTGATGCTGGTGATCGCTGCCGCCTTCGTCTTCCTCCTGGCCCTTGGCGTGCCGGTTGTCTTCGTGCTCGGCGCCTCGGCGGTGCTCGCACTGGTGACGACCACCGACGTGCCCGTCGCCATCGTCAGCCAGCGCGTCTTTGCCGGGCTCAATTCCTTCACCCTGATGGCGATCCCGTTCTTCGTCTTTGCCGGCGTCATCATGGACGCGGGCGGCATCTCGCGCCGCATCGTCGACTTCGCCTCGGCGCTGATCGGCTGGGTCGTGGGCAGCCTCTACCAGGTGAGCTGCGTCGCCGCCGCGGGCCTCGCGGCGATCTCGGGCTCGGGCTCCGCCGACACCGCCGCGATCTCGGCGATCATGCAGCCGCAGCTGCGCCGGCGCGGCTATGACGTCGATTTCGGCGCGGCGCTGATCGCCTGCGCCGGCTCAATCGCGCAGGTCATCCCGCCGAGCCTGACCATGGTGATCCTCGCGGTGATCTCCAACGTCTCGATCGGGGCGCTGTTCATCGCCGGCGTGCTGCCGGGGCTGATGTGCATCGTGATGCTGATGATCATCGCCTATTTCCAGGCCCGCAAGGGCGGCCCCGCCTATCGCGAGACCGAGCCCTTCACCCTCAAGCGCCTGGGCCGCACAGGCTGGGCGGCGCTGCCCGCCGCCGGGATGCCGGTGCTGATCCTCGGCGGTATCCTCGGAGGGGTCTTCACCCCGACCGAGGCCGCCGCGATCTCGGGCTTCTACGGGCTGCTCGTTGGGCTCTTCGTCTATCGCGACCTCAAGATCGCGACGCTGCCGGGGCTGATCCTGCGCACCGCCTCGCTGTCGGCGGCGGTGATGCTGATCATCGGCACCGCCAGCGTGTTCTCGTGGCTGATCGCCAATGCCAACGTGCCGCGCATTCTCGGCGACTGGATCGCCAGCGTCTCGACCAGCACGCTGATCTTCCTGATCATCGCCAACCTGCTGTTCCTCTTCGTGGGCATGTTCCTCGAGACCATCGCCGCGATCCTGATCATCGTGCCGGTGCTCTCGCCGATCGCGGCACAGATGGGGGTCGATCCGATCCACTTCTCGCTGCTCGTCATCCTCAACTGCGCCATCGGCACCGTGACCCCGCCCTACGGCGTCTCGCTCTTCGTCTCGTCGAGCGTCGCCGGGCGGTCGGTGCTGCAGGTGTCGCGCCGCCTCGGCTGGCCGCTGGCCGGGCTCTTCGCCATGCTGCTCGCGGTGACCTTCATTCCCGACCTGTCGCTGTTCCTGCCGCGCCTCTTCGGGCTCATCGAATAACCTTTCAAGGACAAGACCATGACCAAGCTCAAAGTCACCATCGCCGGCATCGAGTTCGACGCCCGCTTCGAGGAAGAGGCCGCGCCCAAGACCGTCGCCGCCTTCCGCGCCCAGATGCCCTACACAAGCAAGGTGGTGCATGTGCGCTGGTCGGGTGAGGGCGTGTGGATCCCCCTCGGCGAGACCGATTTCGGCGTCGAGTACGAGAACCACACCAGCTTCCCGGCGCCGGGCCAGTTCATCCTCTATCCCGGCGGCATCTCGGAGACCGAGATCCTGCTGGCCTATGGCGGCGTGCATTTTGCCTCCAAGATGGGGCAGCTCGCGGGCAACCATTTCATCACGCTCACGTCGAACCTCGACAAGCTGAAGGAAATCGGGCCCAAGGTGCTGTGGGAGGGCGCGCAGGACATCCATTTCGAGGAAGTCTGACGACCTGAAGGACGGATCATGACGGTGACACCGATCAGCTACGGCGCAAGGCTGCGCCAGCTCGCCGCCGAGCGCGGCGACGCCGAGGCCCTGCGCTTCCTGCCGGCGAAAGGCGCAGAGCAGTCGCTGAGCTGGGAGGCGCTCAACGTCCTGACCGACCGCTTCGCCCGCGCGCTTGCCGCGCGCGGCGTGGGGCAGGGCGACGTGGTCGCCTTCGCCCTCGGCAACATCCCCGCCCATCTGGCGATGGCCATCGCGGTCTGGCGCTGCGGCGCCACCACCATGGTGCTCGATCCCGGCATCCTGCCCGAGACCGCGCAGGCCATGAAGGCGCGCAGTGGCGCGGCGCTGGTCATCGCGCAGCGCCCGGGCACGGGCGACATGACGCTGGCCGAGTTCGAGGCGGAGGCCGCGGCGCTGCCAGAAACCCCGGTCGAGGACCGCATCTCGACCCCGGGCAAGATCGTGCTGTCGGGCGGCTCCACCGGCCTGCCCAAGATGATGTGCGACGAGCGCCCCTTCACCCGCGTGCCGGGCTCGAGCTGGGGCCGGGTGGCGCCGCGGCTCGGCTTCCGCTGCGACCAGGTGCAGCTGGTCTGCGGGGCGATGTCGCATAACGCGCCCTTCACCTGTGCGCAGAACGGGCTCTTCGAAGGCAACCGGCTGGTGCTCATGGAGCGTTTCGACGCGGTGCGTGCGTTGCAGGCCATCGACCGGTTCGAGGTCGGTTTCGCCATGCTGGTGCCGACGATGATGGTGCGGATGATCGACCATCTCGAGGAGAGCGGCGCGACGCTGTCGAGCCTGCACGCGCTCTACCACACCGGCGCGCCCTGCGCCGGATGGCTGAAACAGGCGTGGATCGACGTGCTTGGCCCCGAGCGGGTCACCGAGATGTATGGCTCGGGCGAGAACACCGGCCAGACCACGATCACCGGCACCGAATGGCTCGAGCATCGCGGGTCCGTGGGGCGCGGCTTCGAGACCGAGATCCGCATCTACGGCCCCGATGGCGCGCTGCAGCCGACCGGCGAGACCGGCGAGATCTTCATGCGCCCCGCCGATCTGGGCGCGCGCAGCCACTACACCGGCCCCGACGCACCGCAGCCCGAGCGCGATGCGGATGGCTTCCAGAGCATCGGCGATGTCGGCTGGCTCGACGCCGACGGCTTCCTCTATCTCGGCGGGCGGCGTGACGACGTGATCAACACCGGTGGCGTCAAGGTTCACCCCGAGACCGTCGAGGCGGTGCTGCTGCAGCACCCCGAGATCCGCGACGCGGTGGTGTTCGGCATCGATGACCGCGAATGGGGCCAGCGGGTGGTGGCCTGCGTGGTGCCCAAGGACAACAGCGCCCCCGACCAGCGCGCGCTGCACGATTTCTGCGCCGCGCACCTGAGCCCGCAGGAGATCCCCAAGCAGGTGAAACTTTGCGAGGCGCTGCCCCGCGACGGCTTTGGCAAGATCCGCCGCAAGGCGCTGCGGCAGGACTGGGTCGCGGCAGGGTAGGGCGGGTGCTGGCAGGAGCGCACCGCGACACTTGTCTCGGCGGTCGGCGGAGGTGGTCAAAGCGCAGTTTCTAGCTGGCGAAGGCGATCTTTCGGAAGGTCTCCTCGAACCGCTCGGCGACCGGGCTTGGCGCGCGCCGCGCGTGGGTCAGGAGGTAGAGCTTTCTGTCGAGCTCGAGATCGCGCACCTGGCGGAACACGATGCCGGGGTCGTTGAACAACAGCACCGCGTTGCGCGGCAACAGCGCCACGCCGATCCCCGCGCGCACCAGGCAGAGCTGGGCGATGGTGGAATGGCTGCGCAGCGGGCCGGTCTTCAGCGGTCCGGGCAGGGCGGGGTGCGCGGCGAGCAGCCGCGACGCGCCTGCCTCGGTGCCCAGGTGAATGAGATCCTGCGGGTCGATATCGGCAAGCCGGACGGGCTCGGGGCCTGTCGCGAGCGGGTGATCGGTCGCGCAGGCGAGGCCGAACGGGTCCGTCGCGATTTCGGTCTGCACGAGGTCGGGCGAGTGGCGCGCCCGTCCGGCGATCGCGAGGTCGAGCCGACCGTCCGCAACCATCGCCGCGAGCGTCTCGGCCACATCGTCATGCAGGGTGAGGTTCACCTCCGGATGGTCGCTGCGAAACGCGGCGACGGCCGGCGCGATGAGGGGGGTGATCGCCGAGGGCGTGGCCCCGATGCGCAGCGCCCCGTGCAGGCCGTGCGCCTGTGCCCGCAGCCGGGTCAGCGACAGATCGAGCGCGTCGAGGAGCGGCGCGGTATCCTTGAGGAAATCGAGCCCCAGCGGCGTCGGCACCGGCGGGCGGCTGCGGCGGTCGAAGAGCGCACCGCCGGCGATCTCCTCGATCTGCCGCACCGTCTCGGTCAGCGCCGAGGGCACCACACCAAGCCGGTCGGCGGCGCGGGCAAAGCTGCCCTCGGCCCAGATCGCGTGGATCGCCCGCAGGTGGCGCAGATTGAAATTCGTATTTTTCGTATCAATCTTCATATCTTTCAATTTTAAAGAACGCGCTGCTTCGGTCAATATGCGCCGACCAAGGAGACCTTCATGACCGCACCTGACCGCCGCCTTTCCGATGCCATCGCCACGCTGCCCGCCGCCCTGCGCGCCGCCAGGTTCCGCGGGGAGGTGGAGCGCGACAGCGCCCTGCGTGCGGCCATGTCGACCGACAACTCGGTCTACCGCATCCTGCCCGATCTGATCGTCGCGCCGCGCGATGCCGAGGATGTCGTGACCTGCATGGCGGTGCTCGAGACACCTGAGTTCGCGCACCTGCCGCTCACCGCGCGCGGCGGCGGCACCGGCACCAACGGGCAGAGCCTCAACCGGGGCGTGATCCTCGACATGCGCCGCCACATGCATCGGCTGCTCGCCGTCGACCCCGAGGGGCAGTGGGCCGATGTCGAGCCGGGCATCGTGCTCGACGATCTCAACGCGCAGCTGCGCCCGAGGGGGCTGTTCTTCGCGCCCGAGACCTCGACCTCGACGCGCTGCGCGGTGGGCGGCATGGTCTCGACCGACGCCTCGGGCAAGGGCTCGCGGATCTATGGAAAGACTTCCGACAACCTTCTCGGCGTCGAGATTGCCCGCGGGCAGGGTCTGGTCTCGAGCCTCGCGCCGGCCCCCGGCTGGGCGCAGCCGATGCTGCAGGCCGCCGAGCGCGCGGCGCGGGCGGGGCGGGCGGCCTTCATCGCCAACACGCCGCGGCTCAACCGCCGCTTCACGGGCTACGATCTCGAGCGCGCCTGTCCCGAGCAGGGCGGCTTTGACTGGTGGCGGCTGTTCCCGGGATCGGAAGGCACGCTGGGGCCGATCACCCGCATCCGGGTCAGGCTGCGGCCGCTGCCCAAGGAGAAGCGCCTCGTGGTGGCGGGCTTCGCCAGCTTCCGCGACTCGCTCGCCGCCGCGCTGCCGCTGATGCAGGACGATCCCACCGCCATCGAGGTGATGGACGAGCGGGTGCAGGCACTGGCCAGCGAGGCCGGGCTGTTGGGGCGTCTGCCCGAGGCGCTGCGGCCCAAGGGGGGCGAAAAGCTCGCCTATACCTTCGTGGAGTTCAACGGCGACAGCGCCGAGGCGCTCGAGGCCGGGCTTGCCGCCTGCGAGGCGCGGCTGCGTGGCCTTCCGGGCATCCGCGCGGTGCATGTGGCCTCCGGCGCCGAGGAGATCCGCGAGCTCTGGGCGATCCGCTCGGCCGGTGTCGGGCTGCTCGGGAAGGTCGAGGGGCGGGCGCGGCCGGTGGCCTTTGTCGAGGATTGCGTGGTGCCGCCCGAGGAACTGCCAAGCTTCCTCGACGGCTTCCTCGAGATCCTGACCCGCCACGGGCTGAGCTTCGGCATCTACGGCCATGTCGACGTGGGCTGCCTGCACATCCGCCCGGCGCTCGACATCGACGCCGAGGAGGATCGCGCGCGGCTGGTCGCGGTTTCGGATGAGATCTATGCGCTGGTGAACCGGCATGGCGGCATCTTCTGGGGCGAGCACGGCAAGGGCGTGCGTGGCGCCTATCTCGAGGGCTGGATCGGGGCGGAGGCCTATGCGGCGCTGCAGGGGGTGAAGGCGGCTTTTGATCCGGCGGGCCGGTTCAACCCGGGCAAGCTGGTGGCCACCGACACGCCGGTGATGGGCATCGCCACCACGCCCTTCCGCCCGTTCAACGCGCCCGAGGGCGATCCGCTGGAGAAGGCGTTTCGTTGCAATGGCAACGCGCAATGCCTGAGCTATGCCGCCACCACGCCGATGTGCCCGTCGTTCAAGGCGACCGAGGATCTGCGCCACTCTCCCAAGGGCCGGGCCGATGCGATGCGGGCCTGGCATGAGGGCAAGCGGACGGGCGCGCAGACGGTCTCGGAGGCGGATCTCCTGGGCACGCTCGACACCTGCCTCGGCTGCAAGGCCTGCGCCTCGACCTGCCCGGTGCAGGTCGACATTCCCTCGATGCGGGCGGCGGTCTATGCCGAGGTCTATGCCGAGAAGGCACGCCCGCTGACCGACCGCGCCATGCTGCTGGCCGAGCGGCTGAGCCCGTGGCTGCTGCGCGCCGCACCGCTGACGCGGCCGTTCTGGCCGCTGGCGCGCAAGCTCACCGAGCGGGTGCTCGGCGTCACCGACCTGCCGTCCGAGATTGCCCGCCCGCTGCCGCGCGCGTCGCGGATCTCGCTGCGAGAGCTCGGGCAGGAAGCACAGCCGGAGCGCACGGTGCTGGTCTGGATGGACTGGTTCTCGGCGCTTTACGATGAGCAGACTCAGAGGGACGTGCTGCGCGGGCTGGAAGCGCTCGGCTATGTGCCGCGCTTCGTCGAGATGCTGCCGGCGGGCAAGGTGGCGGGCGATCTCGGCGATCCCATGGCCTTCCGGGCGATGGCAGAGCGGCTCGCGGAGGCGCTGCGCAGGGGCGCGGCGACCGGCGCGCCGATGATCGGGCTCGACCCGGCCTTCGTGATGGCGCTGCGTCAGGACTACCGCAAGGCGGGGTTCGACGTGCCGGAACTGCTGCTGCCGCAGGAGTTCCTCGCCGCCGAGCTGCGCGCCGGTGCCAAGCTGCCGCAGGCCAAGGGCGGGGCGCTCAGCCTCTTCACCCATTGCACCGAGAGCACTGCGGCCCCTGCGGCCCGCAAGGACTGGCAGGAGGTGTTCGAGGCGCTCGGACTGGCGATCGAGACGCCGACGACCGGCTGCTGCGGCATGGCCGGCATGTTCGGCCACAAGAACCGGCACCAGGAGATGTCGCGCAAGCTCTTCGACCTGAGCTGGGCCAAGCCCGTGGCCGAGGCCGAAGAGGCGGCCGCCACGGGCTTTTCCTGCCGCTGCCAGAGCGAAAGGCTGGGGGGCAAGGCTCTGCGTCATCCGCTCGGGCTGATCGCCGACCGGCTGGGCTGACCGGCCGTCCTGGGCCGGGGCCCGAGACGGCCCTTGCGCGCCGCAGACCCTGCCTGGGAGCCGGACAGCTCAGTCCGGCACTGACAGCCGCGCCAGGTCGGAGACGTTGGCAAGCTCGCCGGTCTTCCACGCCATGTCGAGCAGCGCGGCGGTGCGGTCTTCGCCGATCACCAGCGCCGATTGCACGCGGAACTTGTCGGTGATCTGCGCGTCGGTCAGCGGCACCTCGCGGCTGCCGATGGCGCGCTCGACCACCTTGCGGGCGGTGGAGCCGTCGCGGAAGGTCACGTCGATGGTGACCGAGGCGCTGTGGCAGTCGGGATCGGCGGTGGCGGTGATGCGGTCGCGCAGGTCGATGATCTCGGGCAGGCGGACCACCTCGTCGGTGAAGGCGGTGGGCGCGCCGTCGCCGCGCTGCAGGGCGCAGGCGGTGGAATGGAAGACGCTGAACTTGCCCTCGAGCCCGGTCTTCGGGTCGCGCTTGCCGGTCAGCTCGAGCACCAGCGGATGCGCGGTGAGGTGCACGCGCTCGATCTCGTTCACCTTCTTGCCCAGCTCCTCGCGGAGCTGAATGCCGCCATCGATCGCCGGGTGGATGACGATGCCGCAGGCGAAAGGCTTGTAGGAATTGAGCGCGGCCTCCCAGCGGCTGCCGAGCCCGCCGAGGATCTCGTCCCAGTCCTGCTTGTCCGACATCACGCAGGCAAAGCCGCGCGGCGCTTCGAGCACGCGCTCG
The DNA here is from genome assembly GCF_059781815.1 of Salipiger sp. Lineage (NCBI taxonomy): Bacteria > Pseudomonadati > Pseudomonadota > Alphaproteobacteria > Rhodobacterales > Roseobacteraceae > Salipiger > Salipiger sp. The sequence goes on from NZ_JBYNAH010000064.1 coordinate 10,629, forward strand.
GAGCTGTCGAACCCGGCCTGCGCCATCAGCGCCGAGGCCAGCCCGTTACGGGCGGCGCTGCCGGGGTGGAAGCTCTTGGTCATGGTGCCGAACTGCTCGCGGAAGCCCGAAGCCTGGGTCCCGGCAAGACCGAAGGCCCATTGCATCTGACGGGTGTCGAGCCCGAGCAGCTTGCCTGCGGCGGCGGCGGCGCCGAACACCCCCGCGGTGCCGGTGATGTGCCAGCCACGGTCATAGTGATGCGGGTAGACGGCATTGCCGATCCGGCACTCGACCTCGACGCCCAGGATCAGCGCGGTCAGCAGATCCTCTCCCGAGACGGTGCGCGTCTCGGCCAGCGCGAGGATCGCCGAGGCCACCGGCCCGGCCGGGTGGATGATGGTCTTGAGGTGGGTGTCGTCATAGTCGAGCACGTGCGAGGAAATGCCGTTCATCAGCGCTGCGTGCAGCGCGTCCATGCGCTCGGTGCGGCCGAGGATCGTCGAGGTCGCCGGGCCGCTGAACGGCATCAGCGCCTTGAGCGCGGCATCCACGGTTTCATGCGAGGCGCCACCCACGGCACAGCCCAGCCAGTTCACGAAGGTGCGCAGGCCCTCCTGACGGACCTCGGCGGGAATGTCGGTGGTCTGGGTTGTCACGACCCAGTCGGCAAGCTGCTGCGTGACGTTCGGGGTGCCGGGCGGGGTGGGTTGGTGGCCGCTCATGAGGTCCTCTTGCTGGGAATCCGTTCGATGCCCGGCACCTTGCCCCGCAGGCCTGTTAACTGTCAACAGTTTGTCGTCAACACCTGATGCCCGATGATGTCCAACTGTAGTTCGGTTGAAGATGACTGTTTTGCTCAGTTTTTAGATTGATCAAAAAAGTCAGGAATGGTAGCGGCAAGAAAACGACCAACAAGAGGTGGCCAACGTGACCCTTCGTCTTCTTGCCAGCGCCGCGGCGCTTTCGCTGATTTCCGCCATGCCCGCGCTTGCCGATCCGCTCACGGTGACCGATGTCGCCGGCCGCGAGGTGACGGTCGACGGACCGGTCGAGCGCGTCATCCTCGGCGAGGGTCGTCAGATCTTCTTCGCGGCGGTGCTCGACAGCGAGAACCCGTTCGAGCGCGTGGTCGGCTGGCGCGACGATTTCCTGCAGGCTTCCCCCGAGAGCTATGCCGCCTATGCCGAGAAGTTCCCGGCGCTGCGCGACATTCCGACCTTTGGCGGCTTCAAGGATGGCACCTTCGACATCGAGCAGGCGGTGGCGCTCGATCCCGACGTGATGATCATGAACCTCGAGTCGAAGGCCGCCACCGACGAGGCCGGCTATGAAGAAAAGCTCGAGAAGGTCGGCATCCCGCTGGTCTATGTCGATTTCCGCGAAAAGCCCTTCGAGAACACCCAGCGCTCGATGGAGATCATCGGCAAGCTGTTCGGCGAAGATGACCGCGCCGCCGAGTTCAACGCCTTCTTCGACGCGCAGATGGCCAAGGTCACCGACGTCATCGAGGCGCAAACCGATCTCGAGCGCCCGCTGGTCTTTGTCGACCGGGCCGGCGGCTACACCGAGGATTGCTGCATGTCCTTCGGCGACGGCAATTTTGGCCACATGGTCGAGGTCGCCGGGGGCACCAACATGGGCAGCGCCTTCATCCCCGCCACCTTCGGCACGGTGAATGCCGAGCAGGTCATCGCCTCGGACCCGTCGCAGGTGATCGTCACCGGCGGCAACTGGGATGCCTACGTGCCCGGCGGCGACTGGGTCGGCATGGGCCCGGGCTCGGACATGGCGGCGGCGGAAGCCAAGCTCGCCAAGCTGATGCAGCGCCCGGCCTATACCGGCGTCGCGGCGGTGGCGCAGGGCAACGTGCATGGCATCTGGCACCAGTTCTACAACAGCCCCTACAGCTTTGCCGCGGTCCAGAAGATCGCCACCTGGCTGCACCCCGATCTGTTCCCGGATCTCGATCCCGATGCGACCATGAAGGAGCTGCACGCGCGCTTCCTGCCGGTGGATTATCGCCCCGGCTACTGGGTCACCCTCGACTGATCCCCTCGGGCGGGCCCTCGCGGCCCGCCAACCTCATTTCGGGAAATCCCATGGCAAGCCTCGATCTCGAAAGCCAGCCGGACACCGCGACCGCCTACCGTGCCCGCGCCGCGCGCCGCGTTGCGCTGCTGTTTCTCCTCGCCGGGCTGCTGGTGCTTTCCGTCGCCGTCGACGTGTCGCTCGGCCCGGCGCGCTACGCGGTGGGAGACGTTCTGAAGACCCTCTTTGCGCCCGCCAGCGCCGAGCTGCAGATGCGCGTGGTGGTCTGGGATATCCGCATGCCGATGGCGCTGCTCGCGGTCACCGTGGGCGCCAGCCTGTCGCTCGCAGGGGCGCAAATGCAGACCATCCTCGCCAACCCTCTGGCCAGCCCCTTCACCCTCGGCCTCTCGGCCGCCGCGAGCTTTGGCGCGGCGCTGGCCATGGTGCTGGGCGTGGCGCTGTTCCCGGCGGCGCTGTCGGTCATGGTGCCGGTCAATGCCTTCGCCATGGCGATGGCGGCCTCGCTGCTGATCTTCGGCCTCTCGACCCTGCGCGGCGTCACCGTCGAGACCATCGTGCTGCTCGGCATCGCGCTGGTCTTCAGCTTCAACGCGGCGCTGGCCCTGCTGCAGTACTTTGCCACCGAGCAGGCGCTTTCGGCGGTGGTGTTCTGGACCATGGGCAGCCTCACCAAGGCGACCTGGGGAAAGGTGGCGCTGACCGCGGTGGTGCTGGCGGTCTGCGCGCCGCTCTTTGCGCGCCGGGCCTGGGCGCTGACCGCGATCCGGCTGGGCGAGACCCGCGCCGCCGCGATGGGCGTGCCGGTGCGGCGGCTGCGGCTCGAGGCGCTGGTGCTGGTCTCGCTGCTGGCGGCCGTGCCGGTGAGCTTCGTCGGCACCATCGGCTTCATCGGCATCGTCGGGCCGCACGTCGCACGGCTGCTGCTGGGCGAGGACCAGCGCTTCTTCCTGCCAGGCGCGATGCTTTCGGGCGCGCTGATCCTGTCGGCCACCTCGGTGCTGTCGAAGGCGATCTTGCCCGGCGCGGTGCTGCCCATCGGCATCATCACGGCGCTGGTCGGCGTGCCGTTCTTCGCGGCGCTGATCCTGACGAAAGGGCGCAAGGCATGGTGAGCCTGCAACTCGACGGGCTGAGCGCCCGCTACGGTCAGCGCGAGGTGCTGCGCGAGGCCAGCACGCCGCCGATCGCGGGCGGAGTGCTGACCGCGCTGGTCGGGCCGAACGCCGCCGGCAAGTCGACGCTGTTCAAGCGCATCGCGGGGCAGATGAAGGGCGCTGGATCGGTGCGCTTCACCGGCGCGAACGCGCAGGATCTGCGCTACATGCCGCAGGATACCGGCATGACCGCCGCGCTCACCGTGTTCGAGTCGGTCATCCTCGCGCTGAAGCAGGGCGGCGGCGGCTGGCGCCTCAGCTCTGCCGAGCTCTCGGCGGTCGATGCGGTGCTGGCGCGGTTCGGCATCGCCGGGCTCGCCGAGCGCCAGCTCGCCGAGCTTTCGGGCGGGCAGCGTCAGGTGGTCTCGCTGGCGCAGACGCTGGTGACCCGGCCCAAGGTCGTGCTTATGGACGAGCCCACCTCGGCGCTCGACCTGCACCGGCAGTTCGAGGTGCTGGACGCGCTGCGCGTCTATGCGGGCGAGACCGGCGCGGTGCTGATCCTCGCGCTGCACGATCTCAATCAGGTGATGCGCTGCTGCACCACGACCATCGCGCTCGCGGGGGGGCGGATCCACGCCACCGGCCCGACGCTTGAAGTTCTGCGGCCCGAGCTGATCCGGTCGCTCTACGGTGTCGAGAGCCGCGTGGAGACCTGCTCGCGCGGCTGCCCGATGATGATCGTCGACGGTCCGGCGGCCTGAGGGCTGCCGGGTCGTTGTCGAACGGTCCGCTTGGATCGGGCCGTTGGCGGCAACGAAAAATCAAATGCAATGAGTGCGTTGAAGATCCGGCTTCGCGGCGATGCGAGCGCCGGGCGGCCTGTCGTGCAGATCTCGCAAACATGCACTGTTGACATATCAACTCAAGGCGGGCAGGCTGCATTCAGTTGATGAATCAACTATGGCGCTGAGGAGAGCGCCATTCAGGAGGACCAACACCCAGTTACGACGGTGACGCCGGCACACCCTGCCGGCGACCGCTGACATCCGGCCCGCGCACCGGATATCGCCGCTGCACGCGGCACAATTCCGCCTCGGAGGAGAGGCGATCCGCGCCGGCAAGAGGCGCAAAAACGGGAGGAAACCATGACTATTCGACACATCCTGACCGCCGTCTCGGCGGTCTGCGGTCTCGGCTTGACTGTTGCCACCGCTGACGAGATCAAGGTGGGCGTCATCGCGCCCTTCTCCGGGCCGTTCGCCCAGTATGGCATCCAGTACCAGCAGGCGGTCGAGGCCTACCAGTCGCAGCACGGCACCTCTGCCGGCGAGCACGAGATCAGCTTCATCTACAAGGATGTGGGAGGGGTGAACCCCGACCAGTCGCGGGCGCTGGCGCAGGAGCTGCTGATCCGCGACCGGGTCGATTACCTCGCCGGTTTCACCTTCACCCCGAACGCGCTGGCGGTCGGCCCGGTGATCACCCAGTCCGAGACGCCCACGGTGATCTTCAACGCCGCCACCTCGGCGATCAACAAGGAGAGCCCGTTCTACCTGCGCACCAGCTACACGCTGCCGCAGGTCTCGGCCCCGGCGGCGGAATGGGCCTATGACCAGGGCATCCGCACCGTCGTCACCACGGTCAGCGATTACGGCCCCGGGATCGACGCCGAGACCGCTTTCAAGGCGGCCTTCGAGGCGAAGGGTGGCGAGGTCATCGAGAGCGTGCGGATGCCGCTCTCGACCACCGATTTCACCCCGATCCTGCAGCGCGTGAAGGACGAGGCGCCGGACGCCGTCTTCACCTTCCTGCCGGGCGGCCCGCCGACCTTCTCCTACACCAAGACCTACAACGAGAACGGGCTGCGGGAGGCCGGGATCACCTTCCTCGGCACCGCCGAGACCGAAGAGACCAACCTGCAAGGTCTGGGCGAGATGGCGGAGGGCCTGCAGACCGTCTACCACTACTCCCCTGCCCATGACAGCGAGGCCAACCGCGCCTTCTTGGCCGCGCTGAGCGAGCTGCATCCCGACGCCATCGCCAACTGGGCCTCGGTCGGTGCTTATGACGGCGTGCACCTGATCTACGAGATGGTCGAAGCGGCGGGCTCGGACGGGCCGGCGGCGGTCGAGGCAGCGCTCGGCCTCAAGTGGGAGAGCCCGCGCGGCCCGCTCGAGATGGATCCCGAGACCCGCACGGTGATCCAGAACGTCTATATCCGCGAGGTCGCGCGCAACGCCGAGACCGGCCTGCTGGAAAATGTCGAGCAGGGCGTGATCGCCACCGTCGGCGATCTCGGCTGGACCAAGTGACCGGCAGGACGGGCCGCCCCGCGCTGGCCCGTCCCACCTGAACACGGGACACATCATGAGCCTTCTTCTCAACATCGCGGTCGATGGCATCGCCTATGGCATGATCCTCTTCATGATCGCCGTCGGCCTGTCGGTGACCATGGGGCTGATGCGGGTGGTCAACCTCGCCCATGGCGGCTTCGCCCTGATCGGCGGCGCGCTGGCGCATTGGCTGGGCCGCGAGCTGGGCCTGCCCTTCCTCGCCGCCGCGGCACTCGCCATCGCCGGCACCGTCGCGCTGGCCATGCCGCTCGAGCGGCTGGTCTACCGCCGGATCTACGGCTTCGGCGAGCTGCAGCAGGTGCTGGCCACCATCGGCCTGACCTTCCTGATGATCGCCACGGTCAACCTCTGGCTCGGCTCCTCGCTGCTGGCGATCCCGCTGCCCGAGGCGCTGCAGCGCTCGATCGACCTTGGCTTCCGCCAGCTCACGGCGCACCGGGTGACGGTGATCGTGGTGGGGCTCGCGGTGATCCTCGGCCTCTGGGCGCTGCTCGACCGCACCCGCTTTGGCATCCGCCTGCGCGCCGCGGTCGACAACCGCGACACCGCCTCGGCGCTCGGGATCGACACCGGTCGGATCTACATGCTGACCTTTGCGCTCGGCGCGGGGCTCGCGGCGCTTGGCGGCATCCTCGGGGCGGAGCTGCTGCCCATCGATGCCTATTACCCGCTGCGCTACATGGTGCTGTTCCTCATCGTCGTCGCCATCGGAGGGCTGGGCTCGATCCTCGGCTCTTTTGCTGCGGCGCTGGCCATCGGCCTCGTCGAGACCGCGAGCCGCTACCTGCTGCCCGACCTCGCCACCATCGTCACCTTTGCGCTGGTGATCCTGTTCCTGGCGCTGCGCCCGCAGGGCCTCATGGGGAGGGCATCGTGATGACCCGTCCGTTCGTTCCCGCACTCGTCATGCTGATCGCAGCGGTCGCGGCCTATTTCCTCTTTCCCTACAACCTCGCCTTCCTGACCCGCATCCTGATCATGATCGTGCTGGTGCTCTCGCTCGACCTGGTGCTGGGCTTTGCCGGCATCGCGACGCTGGGGCAGGCGGCGATGTATGGCGCCGGCGCCTATGCCGCCGGGCTCTTCGCCATCCATGTCTGGGCCGACCCGGTCGCGGGGCTGCTGATCGGCGCGCTCGCCGGAGCGGCGCTGGCGGCGCTCTCGGGCGCGGTCTTGATGCGCACGCAGGGGCTGACGCTGATCATGCTCACCATCGCGGTGGCGCAGATCTGCGCCGAGAGCGCCAACCGGGCGCGCCCGGTCACCGGCGGCGCCGACGGGCTGCGCGGCATCCGCCCCGGCAAGGTGCTCGGGCTCTGGGAGTTCGATTTCATCGGCATCACCGGCTACTGGTACGCGCTCGCGGTTGCCGGGCTGGTCTTCGCCGCGCTCTTCGTCATCGGACGCTCGCCCTTCGGGCTGTCGCTGCGCGGCATCCACGAGAGCCCCGAACGCATGGAGGCGATCGGCGTCTCGGTCTATCGCCGCAGGCTCGCCGCCTACACGCTGGGCGGCGGCATCGCCGGCATCGCGGGCGCGCTCAGCGCCCAGATCACCCAGCTCGTCAGCCTCGAGGCGTTTTCCTTCACGCTCTCCGCCGAGGCGCTGATCATGCTGATCCTCGGCGGCACCGGGCGGCTCTACGGCGCGGTGCTGGGCACGGTGATCTTCATGGCGGTGCATCACACCGCCGCCGCCAACGATCCGTTCAACTGGCTCTTCGTCATCGGCGCGCTGGTGCTTGCGGTGGTGTTCTTCCTGCCCTCGGGCATCGCGGCGCTGCCCACCAGCCTCAAACGTCTCGCCAAGGGAGGTCGTCATGCAGGGTCTTGAGGTTCGCGGGCTTTCCAAGCATTTCGGCGGGCTGGTGGTGTCGGAGAACATCGACTTCGACCTCAAGCCCGGGGCGCGCAAGGCGCTGATCGGCCCCAACGGGGCGGGCAAGAGCACCTTCGCCAACCTCGTCACCGGCATCCTCACCCCCTCGGGCGGCACCATCCGCTTCGACGGCGAGGACATCGCCGGGCTCGACGAGGCGCAGCGGGTCAAGCGCGGCATCGCCAAGACCTTCCAGATCACCACGCTGTTCCCGCGCCTCACGGTGCGCGAGAACCTGCGCCTGCCGGTGCTGGAACGCGAGGGGCTGGGGCGGCGCATGTTCGCCCGTGCCGACAGCAACCGTGCCATCGAGGACGAGATCGCGGCGCTGATCGACCAGTTCGACCTCGGCTCGCTGGCCGACCGCCCGGTGCTCGATCTGGCCTATGGCCAGCAGCGTCTGGTCGAGATGGCGCTGAGCCTGGCGCTGAAGCCGCGGGTGCTGATCCTCGACGAGCCCGCCGCCGGCGTGCCCTCAAGCGAGACCCACCTGATCATCGAGGCGATCGAGCGGCTGCCGCTCGAGCTGGCGGTGCTGGTGATCGAGCATGACATGGATCTCGTGTTCCGCGTCGCGACCTCGATCGTGGTGCTGGTGCAGGGGCGCATCCTGACCGAGGGCACGCCGCAGGAGATCGCCACCAACGCGCAGGTGCGCGAGCTTTACCTGGGAGGGGCGCATGGCTGAGGCGCAGGCAGACACCACGCTGGAACTGAAAGACGTCACCGCCGGCTACGGCCCGACCCATGTCCTGCGCGGCATCGACCTCACCGTCGTGCCGGGCGAGCGGCTGGCGGTGATCGGGCGCAACGGGGCGGGCAAGACGACGCTGCTGAACACCATTATGGGGCTGACCCGGATGCATGGCGGCAGCGTGCAATATAAGGGCCGCGCCATCGACCGGCTCGCCCCCTATAAGCGCAACGCGCTGGGGCTCGGGCTGGTGCCGCAGACCCGCGACATCTTCCCCTCGCTCACGGTCGAGGAAAACCTGCTGTCGTGCATGCGCGGCGACGCCACGCTCGACGAGGCCTACACCCTCTTCCCGCGCCTCAAGGAGCGCCGCCGCAACGGTGGCACCCAGCTCTCGGGCGGCGAGCAGCAGATGCTCTCAATCGCCCGCACCCTGATGACCCGGCCCGACGTGATCCTGCTCGACGAGCCGCTCGAAGGGCTCGCCCCGGTGATCTGCGAGCAGCTCATGGAGGTGTTCGAACAGCTCGCCAGCGACGGCCGCCGCGCCGTGGTGCTGGTCGAACAACATGCCGAGGCCGCGCTGGCCTTTGCCAACCGCGCCATGCTGATGGCCAACGGCGCCATCGTTCACGAAGGGCCCGCCGAGGCGCTGCGACAGGATGCGGAGCTTCTGCATCGCCATGTCGGCGTCGCGCTGGCGGACTGAGCCGAGAAAGGACCTGCCATGACACTTATCGAAGGCCACAAGCCCATCACCCCCGCAGGCGGCGTCGCGGTCTGGGATGTCGATCCCTACGACACCGAGATCCTGCGCGACCCGCTCGAGTATTATGCCAACCTGCGCGCCCAGGGCGAGCTGACCTATATCCCGCGCTACAGCGTGCTGGCGGTGGGGCGCTACGAGATCACCCGCAAGGTCTTTGCCGACCACGAAAATTTCGTCTCCTCGCGCGGCGTGGGCCTGAACGATTTCAAGCTCGAAGACCCGTGGCGCCCGCCCTCGATCATTCTCGAGGTCGACCAGCCCGAGCACACCCGCACCCGCAAGGTGATGTCGCGCGCGCTCTCGCCCAAGGTGGTCAAGGGCTTTGCCGAGCTGTTCCAGGAAACAGCCGACCGCCTGGTCGACGAGCTGCTCGAGAGGGGCACCATCGAGGCGGTGAGCGACCTCGCCGAGGCCTTCCCGACCACGGTCTTCCCCAAGGCGGTCGGCATGACCGACGTCAATCCGCGCCATCTCGTCGATTACGGAGCGATGGTGTTCAACGCGGTCGGCCCCGACAACGCGCTGCGCCGCGAGGCGATGCGCCACGCCGGCGAGATCGTGCCCTGGATCAACGCCGCCTGCGCCCGCGACCGGCTGAGCGCGGACGGGCTTGGCGCGATGGTCTACGCCTCCGCCGACGATGGCACGCTGACCGAGGCCGAGGCGGGGATGCTGGTGCGCTCCTTCCTGTCGGCGGGCGTCGACACCACGGTGACCGGCATCGGCAACGCGCTCTGGTGCCTGTCGCAGAACCCCGACCAGTGGGAGGCCCTGAAGGCCGATCCGAAGCTGATCCGTCCCGCCTTCGAGGAGGTGCTGCGCTACACCTCGCCGGTGCACACTTTCGGCCGCACCGCCGGGCGCGACACCGAGATCGCGGGCTTCCCGGTCGAGGAGGGCAGCAAGGTGCTCTGCGTGCTGGGCGCGGCCAACATGGACCCCGAGAAATGGGGCGACCCGGAGGTCTTCCGCGTCGACCGCAGGCCGGTGGGCCACGTGGCCTTCGGCGCCGGCATCCACGGCTGCGTCGGCCAGAACATCGCCCGCGGCGAGCTCGAGGCGGTGCTCGGCGCGCTGATCCGCAAGGTCGACCGGATCGAGCCGGCGGGCGAGGCCGTCTGGCGCCCGAACAACGCGATCCGAGCGCTCGACCGGCTGCCCATCACGCTCATTCCGAACTAAGGAGACCCCCTATGGTCAAGGTAACCTACGTCGCCCATGACGGCACCCGCACCGAGCTTGAGGGCGATCCCGGCGACAGCGTCATGAGCCTCGCCATCGCCAACGGTCTCGACGGCATCGTCGGAGAGTGCGGCGGCTCGATGATGTGCGCCACCTGCCATTGCTATGTCGATGAAGACTGGCAGGCGGCCGCGGGCGACCGCATGGACGGCGAGGAAGACATGCTCGAAAGCGCGGTCTGCGAGGTCACCGAGCGCTCGCGGCTGTCGTGCCAGATCACCCTGAGCGAGGCGCTCGACGGGCTGGTCGTGCACCTGCCGGAGGAGCAGGTATGAGCGCGGGGCGCGTTGTCATCGTGGGCGCGGGGCAGGGCGGGCTGCAGGCCGCCATGTCGCTGCGCCAGGAGGGGCATTCCGGCCCGATCACGCTGATCGGCGGCGAGCCGGGGCTGCCCTACCAGCGTCCGCCGCTCTCCAAGGCCTTCCTCAAGACCGGCGAGGCCGACAAGCTGGCGCTGCGCCCGGAGAGCTTCTTTGCCACCAAGGAGATCACCCTGCGCACAGGCGAGTGGGTCGACGCCATCGACCGCGAGGCGGGGGTCGTCCGCATCGGCGCCGAGGCGCTGCCCTTCGATCACCTGATCCTCGCCACCGGCACGCGCAACCTGCGCCCGGCCATTCCCGGCGTCGAGCGCGCGCTCGATCTGCGCACGCTGGAGGATGCCGCCGCGCTGCGCGCCGCGCTCGAGCGTCCGCGCAAGGTGGCGGTGATCGGCGGCGGCTTCATCGGGCTCGAGTTCGCCGCCGTGGCGGCGGGGCTGGGCCATGAGGTCAGCGTCGCCGAGGCCGCGCCGCGGCTGATGGCGCGCGCGGTCTCGCCCGAGATGTCGCGCCGCTTCCGCGCGCTGCACGAGGCGCTCGGGACAAAACTGCACCTCGGCAACGGTGTCACCGAGGTCACCGAAACCGGGCTGACCCTCGCCGACGGCCCCGAGGTCGCGGGCGATCTCGTGCTGCTCGCCGCCGGAGTGCGCCCCAACACCGAGCTGGCCGAGGCCGCCGGGCTCGAGATCGCCAACGGCATTGCCGTCGATGCCGAGCTGCGCACGCGCGATCCGCGCATCTTCGCGCTTGGCGATTGCGCCGCCTTCCCCGAGCCCGGCAGCGGGCGCCGGATCCGGCTCGAAAGCGTGCAGGCCGCCACGGATCACGCCCGCGCCATCGCGAAAACCATCGTCAAAGGCGCCTCCGTGCCGTATGCGGCGGTGCCGTGGTTCTGGTCGGATCAGGCGGACCTGAAGCTACAGATCGCGGGGCTCGCCGATCCCAGCGATGACAGCGTCACGCTCGAGGATGGCGCGGTGCTGCGCTTCCGTGGCGAGCGCCTGACTGCCGTCGAAACCATCAACAACGCCAAGATCCACATGAAGGCGCGGCGTCTGCTGGCCGCCGACCCGGTGCCGACCCGTGACAGCCTCCTGCAAAGGAATTATGACCTGACAGCCGCATGACCGAACCTGGAGCCGCCGCCCCGTGACCGAAAAGCCGATGGACCGCATCTCGAGCCCGACCCGAGACCGTGCCGGGATCCGTATCCTCGACATCGACCATTATGCGCCGTTCCTGCTCAACGCGGTGAGCAGCGCGTGGCAGCGACAGACCTCGGCGATCTACCGGCGCGATTTCGACCTCGGCATCGTCGATTGGCGCGTCATGGCGATGCTCAACATCGAACCCGAGATCACCGCCAACCGCATCTGTGAGGTGATCCGGCTCGACAAGGCGGCGGCCAGCCGCTCGCTCAAGCTGCTCGAAGCGCGCGGGCTCGCCAGCTACGCCGCCGCCGGCAGCGATCCACGCCGGCGCAGCTGGTGGCTGACCGATGAGGGGCAAGGGGTCCATGCCGAGATCCTGGCCATAGCGCTTGAGTGCGAGGCCCGCATGCTGGCCGACATTCCGCCGCAGGATTACGAGACCTTCCTTGCTGTCATGCACAAGATGCTGGCCAATCTCGACACGTGATTTCGGGGGGGCGGCGGCTACTCCGCCGCCTGCCTGAGGCTCGCGATCAGGTGGTGGAACATCTCGCCCTTCACCCCGACATGGCTCTTGAGCGCCGCCGCCCCCCCCCCGGCGTAGCCGGCCACGA
>NZ_JBYNAH010000351.1:0-3108 GCF_059781815.1 Salipiger sp.
GCATTGCGGGTTGGTCCTTGTCGTGCGGTTTCGATCACAGTAGTCGCGGGTTGAATTGCCATCTATGGCAAAATGGGTAATGCTGCGTTCTCGAATTGAGAATGGTTTGGAGGCCGGTTCTGCATGAATTTTCACCTCGTTCCGCGACCTTTGCTTTACGTCGAGGCGGTTGCCGAACATGGCTCGGTGCAGGCCGCCTCCCGGGCGCTCGGCATCGCCGCCTCGGCCATCGACCGGCATATCAAATCACTGGAAGAGGCGAATCGTGCGCCGCTCTTCGAACGCCTGCCGCGCGGCATGCGACCCACGGCGGCGGGCGAGGCGATGGTGGTGATGGCGCGGCGCTGGCGCTCGGACGCGGAGCGGCTCGAGACCGACCTGCAGGAGCTGCGCGGGCAGGAGCGCGGCAGCGTGCGGCTGGCGGCGATGGACAGTCTCGCCAACGGGGTGCTCGCCGATCTGCATGGCTGGCTGCGCGCCGAGCACCCGCATCTGCGGCTGAGCCTCGACGTGGTGGCGCCGGTCGATGCCGCGCGCGAGCTCGACGAGGGCACGGTCGAGGTCGCCATCGCCTTCAACCTGCCGCGGCTGCGGCACCAGCACGTGGTCTGGTCCGACAAGCTGCGCTTCGGCTGCATCGTGGCCCCCGACCATCCGCTGGCGGCCGAACCCGAGACCTCGCTGGCCAAGGTCAGCGGCCACGCGCTGGTGTCGCAGAGCGCGGCGCTGCCGACGCGGCAATATCTCGACAACCGGCACGCCTGGTTCTTCGCCGAGAACTCGCCGGTGCAGGCCTCGAACTCGTTGCAGTTGGTGAAGGCCGCATTGAGGCAGGGGGAGGTGGCGATGATCACCTCAGAGCTGGATGCGCTGCCCGAGCTCATGATCGGCGAGCTGGTGTTCCTTCCGCTGAAGGACAAGGGGCTGGTGGCGCCGACGATCTCGGTGGTGATCGACGCGCGCCGGCCGCTCTCGCGGGCGGCGCGATTGGTGTCGGAGTTTCTCGTCGAACGCACCCGGACGCTGCTGTCCGAGCTGCGCGGCGGCGGGCTCAGCGCAGACGGCAGCTGATCTCGCCGAACCCCTCGATGCGCCCGGCCACATCGGTGCCGGCCGGGAAATACTCGAGCCCCGAGAGCGAGCCGGTGATCAGGATCTGACCGGGCCGGAACCCGCCGCAATGATCGCCCACATGGGCGAGAAACAGCGCGAGATTGTCCAGCGCGGACCCGCCCGGGACGGTAAGCGCGCCATCGCGGACCTGCACGTCGCCGCAGCGCAGGGCGCCGGAGACGGTGCCGAAATCGCCGCCATCCCAGCCATCGAGCGCCGGGCCGATGATCAGGCCGGCGTTGATCTGCATGTCGGCGAGTTTCAACATCGGGGACTCGTCGATCCCGTCGAGACGGCTGTCGACCAGTTCGAGCGCCAGCCGCGGGCGGAAATAGCGCGCCGGATCGGCCATCGGATCGCCCTCTGGCGAGGCCACGAGTTCGAAGCCGATTTCCAGCTCGATCCCCATGCGGTCGCGCACCGCGACCTCGGCCCCGGTGGGCAGGGTCAGGTCGGTGCGGATCGGCGCGATCACCGGATCGCCGTCGGCGCGGCGCGCCACCTTGAAGCCCGAGACCGCGCCAAGCTCGGCCTGAACGCTGCGCTGCACCGCGAGTGCGGTGTCGTAATCCGGGACGGGCAGGGCGCTGCCGTCGGCGCGGATGCCGGTCCGGTGCGCGCCGAGCAGCGCGGCGGTGAGGGTCTCGTGGGAGCTCATGGTGGGATCCTGTCGTTGAAGGCGGTGCTGACTGGCCTTGTTGGCCGAGATCTTCCCCGGAGCAAGCCCTCGCGTCCAGAGCTACCCGTCAGCGGCAGGTGCGTTCGCATCGGAGGTTCCTGAATAGAGGAAGTGTCGCAACCCAGATTTTAATACTTCGGTTCATGGGAGGAACATGTTTGCGCGACCTGACGCGCAACTCCCATTGCCTGTAACGCCAGGGACGCGAGCCCAGAGACTTGCTGGGCGTGGTGGTGAGCTGTTCGCAGAGTTCTCAGCTCGTGCTCTGTCATGGCCGCGACGTCTCGCTGCCCTGGAGGCCGGCGCCGGGCGGACGATTTGTGGTCTCGCCGGCGCCGTTTCGCCAGGGCGAGGAGGGCAGTGTCTGGGCTGCGCGATATGGGCCCTCTCGCCACTTGGCCCTAGCGGGGCGCGATGATCCTTGCCCACAACTCTGGATTGGATCAGGTTACCCTTCGAGCAACAGCCTGTTCGCAAAGGCTTTGGCCCAAGCATTCTGAAATGGCTTCAGAGGACCATCGTATGAAACAGCTCTATCCCTTCCTTGCCGCCGCCGGCATCGCCGCCCTGACGGGAACCGCGCTTTCGGCGCAGCAGGCCTATACGATCCCCGACGATCTCACCCCGGTTTCCGAATGGCAGTCGGGCTTCACCGCGGAACAGGCCGAGGCGTTCCGGCAGAGCTATCAGGCCGCCGACATCTTCACCGGCAATGACCGCACCGCCTTTGCCTTCCTCAACCTGTCCGAAGTGGTGCCGACGGGCGTCGTGCCGCGCGGCGGTCCGATCGCGCCGCTCGAGCGGGCCCCGATGGACGGTTTCGAGGACATCGTCGCCAGCTCCGAGCTGGGCGAGATGCCGCTCGGCGCGCTGATGGCCGATCCTCGGTCACGGGTGCAGGCGCTCGCGGTGATCCACGAGGGCAAGGTGGTTTATGAAAGTTACCCGGGGATGCCGAGCGACATGCGGCACCTTTGGTCCTCTTCGGCCAAGACGATCTCGGGGCTGCTGACGCACCAGCTAGCCGAAGAGGGGCTGATCGATCTGCAGGCGAAGGTCTCGGACTATCTCGATTTCACCGCCGGGTCTCCGATCGGCGAGATCCTCGTCGAAGACGTTCTGCACATGCGCACCGGCATCGACTACGAGGAAAACCAGGCCAACCGGACCGATCCCGACCACCCGGTCTCCTGGGCCTTTGCCGCCGCCCTCTCCGAGCGGGGCGTGCCGGCAGGCCCGAGCCTGAAGGAGATCATGGTGGACATCCCGGCCTCGGATCCGCCCGACACCGTCTACGGCTATTCCACCTTCAACAC
>NZ_JBYNAH010000352.1:0-2321 GCF_059781815.1 Salipiger sp.
GAATTCGCTTGGCCTCGGCCAGCTTCAGAATGGTGTCATAGACGGTCAGGCTGGCCTTGATGTCGCGCTGCGCCGAGCCCGGCGTGGCGTTGTAGTAATAGTCGGTGCCGATCTGGTTGTAGGTGATGTAATCCTTGAACGGCGTGATCGGGATCGACAGCGGGTACTTGCTCGCCGAGAACCAGAACAGGTTGAGGCCGTTCGGGATCCCGTCGGAGAAGGCATCGATGTACTGGTCCCAGGTGCCGTTGAAATTCGAACAGAACAGCATGTAGTCGTTGTCGAGCGTCTCCTTGCCCTGGCCGAGATCGGGCCACTGGTCGCGCTTGATGATGACCCACCTGGCGAAGTGGATGAGCGACAGCCCGAGCAATCCCATGAGGTTCGACGGGCGGCCGCGCGCGGCCATGAAGAGCACTCGGTTGATCCAGGTGACGCATGGGCGACTTGGGGTCACCACGTTCATCGCATAGGCTTTTCCCGCGACATTCGACATGGGGCGCCCTCCAATGGCTTGGATATAATTAACGTAGGGTCAAATCTCCTATAGGATGTATCAAGCCGTGAATGATCGCGCTGAGTCAAAGGATATTTTTCGCGCGCACGCTGTCAGACTGGCTTGCGCCTGCGCGAAAACGGCGTCTCTCGGTGAGAGTTTTCGGCGGCTGTGTCCTGCGCGAGTGGATCGATTTTTGCCCCGGACAGGCACGGTGCGCTGGCCTTTAGCCCAAGGGCGCCGGTCGGTCCGACACGCCGTATCATGGCGCTGTATCAGGGCGCCCGCAGCCTTCGTCACGGCCGTTGCGCGGCAGCGCTGACCCGCCCGGCCTGCGGGGCGCGACGGGTCTCAGGCCTCGATGCCGCGTGCGGTCAGGATGCGCTCGGCGCTGTCGTTCCAGACGTCCATCTTCACGATCTTGCCGTTCTCGACCTCGAAGCGGTCGACATAGCGGTTGCCCTCGAAAGGCGTGCCGTCGGGCCATTCGCCGTAGAGGTAGCCGGTGGAATAGACCACGGTGCCCGCGGCGCCCTGGGCCACATCGAACTGGCGCATGTCCTTTTTCACCCAGGCGTAGCGCATGGCGTTGAAGCCGGCGGGGCCCGAGGGGTGGTGATAGACCCGCCCGCCGGTGAAGGTGATCACCACCTCGTCGGCCATGTAGGTCGCCGCGCGCTCGGGGTCGGGCACCATCGAGGCTTCGAGATAGTCATGCACGATGCGCGCTTCCGGGCCGAGGGTCTCGGGGTCGATGGGCAGGGTCTTGGACATGGGGGCCTCCTCGGACGGTGCGGCGGGGTTGCGGTCTCGCCTGTGCTAGACCTTCGGGCCGTTATTTCCTACAGGAATTGCAGGGAATTGCCGATACGACGGGCGATGCGCGCGCGTTTCGGTGCAAATGCGCGCGGATTCCGGGCCTGGGTTTTGACAGGCGTCTCGCGGCAGCCACGTAATCCGGCAGGAACACCTGCCAGCGCAGATGAGGTCAGAGCATGCGGCATCCGGGACAGATCAGGGCGAGGCAGGGCACCGGGCAGGCGCGCGGGTCCGGAGGTGCGCGATGAGCCTCGATCTGGTGATCCGCGGCGCGCGGCTCGGCGACGGGGCCGCGCCTGTCGATCTCGGCGTCAAGGACGGGCGTATCGCCGAGATCGCGCCGAGCATCGCCAGCGACGAGCCGCAGCGCGACGCCGGTGGCGGGCTGCTGATCCGGGGCTTTGCCGACAGCCACCTGCATCTCGACAAGGCCTGCATCCTCGAGCGGGCGCAGAACCGCTCGGGCGACCTCAAGGGCGCGCTGCAAGCGGTCACTGCGGCCAAGCGCGACTTTACCGCCGAAGATGTCTATGAGCGCGGCGCGCAGGTGCTCGACAAGGCCATCGGGCAGGGCACGACCTTGATCCGGACACAGGTCGAGATCGACCCGGTGATCGGTCTGGCGGGCTTCGAGGCGGTGCGACGGCTCAAGGCCGACTACGCCTGGGCGCTCGAGCTGCAGATCTGCGTGTTCCCGCAGGAGGGTCTGCTGAACTACCCCGGCACCGAAGAGCTGCTGCGCGAGGCGTTGCGGCAGGGGGCCGACCTGCTGGGCGGCTGCCCCTATACCGACACCGATCCCGAGGGCCAGATTGCGCGGGTCTTCGCCATGGCGCGCGCGTTCGACGTGGATCTCGATTTTCACCTCGATTTCGACCTCGACACAAGCTGGCGGCACCTCGACGAGGTGGCGCGCCAGACGCTCGCCCATGGCATGCAGGGGCGGGTTGCCATCGGCCATGTCACCAAGCTCGCCCAGGCCGATCAGGAGCGGTTTGAGGGCGCG
>NZ_JBYNAH010000352.1:2331-3104 GCF_059781815.1 Salipiger sp.
AAGCTCTCGTTGCTGCCGCCCGCGCGGCTGGCCGAGAGCGTGGCGCTGCTGCGAGACGCCGGCATCGCGCTCACGGTGCTGCCGGCGACGGATCTCTTCATCACCGGGCGCGGGCATGATCATGCGGTGCCGCGCGGCGTTGCCCCGGCGCATGTTTTTCACGAGGCGGGGGTGTGCTGCACGGTCGCGACCAACAACGTGCTGAACCCGTTCACGCCCTATGGCGACTGCTCGCTGCCGCGTATGGCCAACCTTTTCGCCAATGTCGCGCAGCTTGGCCGCGCCGAAGACCTCGCAGCCTGCTTCGCGATGATCAGCGAGGACCCGTTCCGCCTGCTGGGCCGCGAGACCGGGATCGCGGTCGGCGGGCCGGCGGATCTGGTCCTGCTGCCCTGCGCCAGCCGCGCCGCGACAGTGGCAGAGATCGGGCGTCCGCTCTGGGGCATGAAGGCAGGGCGGCTGACCTTCGAGGCGCCCGCGCCACGGCTGTTCGCACCATAGTCGGGCGCGCGGCTCTACTATTCGATGCGTGAATTTTCTCACCCGGTATTATCATAGCTGGATATATTCCCGGCTCGTCCAGTCTGCCCTAGGCTCTGTCTCGCAACACGAGAGGAACCAAGATGGGCGCGCTTGACGGCATCCGAGTACTGAGCTTCAACCACTTCCTGTCCGGCCCCGCCGCGGCGCAGCATCTGGGCGATATCGGCGCCGACGTGATCACCGTCGAGCCGCTGGGCGGCGCGTTTCAGCGCATCTGGGCAGTGGCCAAC
>NZ_JBYNAH010000065.1:0-22687 GCF_059781815.1 Salipiger sp.
GCCGCCGGTGAAGGGGCTTTTACGGATACCGCCCAACACCCGCAACCCCTTTTTTGGAAAAACGTCACACAAGACGCCAAAAACATGAATTCACACATGATTGGAGACACTTAGACAGAAAACTTTTCGCTACACACACCCGACACAACCCCCTTCCCCAACGGCACAGACAGCCGCCCGAGACCGGGTCGCGAGAGAGAGTCGCAGACCGGCCGCTAGATGTTGGGGTCGCTAACAACCGGGACCACAAATGCCCCCGACTCGTCGCTGGCCATGTCGTGAGTCGCCCGGCCTAAGATAATGCCCGGGCGCCGACTCGGGGCAGCCTCTCATCGCCGCACTCGGGAGAGAAGCACCGCCTCGCAGCCGCGGCCCCCCCGGATCGGGAACACTTCAGGAGACATCATATACCGGGCCCATTTCAGGCCGCTCCGGCGGACGACAGGCTATCGCAGCAAATTCCCCCCGCAGCCCCTCACAAAGTCACGCGGCATTCCCGGCCGCGCGGGCCCGCCGCCCGCGCGTCCCTTGCATTTTGTCCGGTAAACGCGCAGGCAACCGCCATGCCCGCCTCCGGGCCAAAAACCGCAACAGTACCGGAACCCGTCCGATGATCCGTACCGCCTCCCTCGCCCTCGCGCTCTCCCTGACAACCGCGCTCGGGGCCTCGGCCGAGACGCTCTATTTCTCCGCCATCCCCGATGAGGACGAGACCCGCCTGGTCGAGCGCTTCTCCAAGGTCGCCGACTATCTCGAGGGCGCGCTTGGCGTCGATGTCGAGTTCGTGCCGGTGAAGAGCTACGCCGCCTCGGTCACCGCGTTCCGCAATGACCAGATCCAGCTCGCCTGGTTCGGCGGCCTGACCGGCGTTCAGGCCCGGCTCGCGGTGCCGGATGCCCGCGCCATCGCGCAGGGCAAGGAAGACCCGATCTTCGTGAGCTACTTCATCGCCAATACCGAGACCGGGCTCGAGCCGTCGGAGACCTTCCCCGAAGACGCCAAGGGCATGTCCTTCACCTTCGGCGCCAAGACCTCGACCTCCGGCCGCCTGATGCCGGAATACTGGATCCGCAAGGAGACCGGCGAGGCGCCAGAGGCGTTCTTCGACCGCGTGGGCTTTTCCGGCGACCACTCGCAGACCCTGCGGCTGGTGGCCTCCGGCGCCTGGCAGATCGGCGCGCTGAACTTCGCCGTCTATGACAAGGCCGTCGCGGAAGGCGCGCCGGAGGTCGAGACCGCCAAGGTGATCTGGCAGACCCCGCCCTACCCCGATTACAACTGGACCATCCGCGGCGATGTCGACGCGCGCTTTGGCGAGGGCTTTGCCGACAAGGTGCAGGCGGCGCTGATCGGCATGGACGATCCCGAGCTGCTGGCGACCTTCCCGCGCGAGGCCTTCATCCCCGCCGCCAACGAAGACTTCCAGCCGATCGAGGACACCGCCAAGGAGCTTGGCCTGATCGAATGAGCCTGACGATCCTCGACAACGAGACGCTCGGCTACGGGCGCAGGGCGGTTCTGCCCGAGGTGAGCTTCGCGCTGGCCCCGGGCGAGCGCGTCGTGCTGCTCGGCCGCAGCGGCGCGGGCAAGTCCACGCTGCTGAACGCGGTGCATGACCGGCTGGCGCCGGCGCATCGCGTGGCGCTCGTGCCGCAGGATCACGCTCTGGTGCCGCAGCTGTCGGTGCTGCGCAACGTGCTGATGGGGCGCCTCGACGATCACGGGGCGCTCTACAACCTCACCAACCTGCTGCGCGTGCGGACGCGCGACCGCGCCGGCGTGGCCGAGGTCCTGGCGGCGATGGGGCTTGCCGACGAGATCGACCGCCCGGTGCATGCGCTCTCGGGCGGGCAGAAGCAGCGGGTGGCGCTGGCGCGGGCCTGGTGGCGCGGCGGCGCTGTGCTGATCGGCGACGAGCCGGTCTCGGCGGTCGACGAGACACAGGCCGGCGTGCTGCTCGAGCAGGCGCAGGCCCGGTTCGAGACCGCGATGCTGGCGCTGCATGACGTGGCGCTGGCGCGCCGCTTTGCCACGCGGCTGGTGGGCATCCGCCGCGGAGCCATCCTGTTTGACGCCGCCCCCGGGGATCTGAGCGATGCCGAGATTGCCGCGCTCTACGCAGGCTGAGCGCTGGACCCGGCCCCGGGTGCTGACGCTGTTTGTCGTGCTGGCGCTGCTGGCGCTGCCCTTTGCCGACCTGAGCCTTGGCAGCCACGATGCCGGTGCGGCGCTGTTGCGGATGCTCTCGGGCTTCCTGCGCCCCGATTTCTCCGCCGTCGAGCAGATCGGCCGCGCCATCTGGCTGACCGTGGCCTTCGCGGTGGCCGGCGTCGCCGCTGGCGCCTCCGCGGGGCTGGTGCTGGCGCCGTTCTACCATCTGCGCGGGGTGCGCTGGCTCTGCATCGCGCTGCGCTCGGTGCACGAGCTGTTCTGGGCGTTGATGCTGATGCAGGTGATGGGCATCGCGCCGATGACCGGCGTTCTGGCCATCGCCCTGCCCTATGCCGGGATCTTCGCCAAGGTCTTCTCCGAGCAGCTCGACGAGGCCGATCCGCGCCCGGCGCAGGTCTTGCCCCGCGGCACCGACACGCTGTCGCGCTTTCTCTATGCCCGCGCGCCGCTCGCGCTCGCGGTGATGAAGCATTACACGCTCTACCGCCTCGAATGCGGCATGCGGGCCAGCGCCGTGCTGGGCTTTGTCGGGCTGCCGACGCTGGGCTTCCAGCTCGACAGCTTCTTCCGGCTTGGCGATTACGGCGCGGCCTCGGCGATCATGATCTGCTACGTGGTGCTGATCGCAACGATCCGGCTCTGGATGCGCCCGGTGCTGGCGCCGCTCTGGCTGCTGGCCTCGGTCGTGACGCTGTCGCTGATCAAGAGCCCGCCGATGGGCTCGGGCGCGCTGATGCGGTTTCTCACGCAGGACATCGTCCCGGCACCGCTGCGCGACGGCTGGGACGGGGCGGCGCTCTGGGAGTGGCTGCGCCCGCTGCTGCTGAGCGAGGCCCTGCCCGGCATCATCGCCACGGTGCTGGTGGCGCAGATCGCGCTGGCCCTGACGGGCGCGCTGGCCTTCGCGGGCTTCGGGCTGATCGTGCCGCGGGTGACCTCGCGGGCGGGGCGGATGGCGGGGCACCTCGGGCTGGTGATCCTGCGCAGCTGCCCGGAATACATGCTGGCCTATCTCTTTCTGCAGGTCTTCGGGCCGTCGATGCTGCCGGCAATCCTTGCGCTGGCGCTGCACAACGGCGCGATCATCGCGCATCTGCTGGGCCGCGAGGGTGAGGAGATCCTGCCGAGCCTGCGCCGCGACGCGCCGCGCGGATTGACGCTCTGGGGCTGGGAGCTGGCGCCGAGGCTCTCGGGGCCGTTCATCGCGCTCTGCCTCTATCGCTGGGAGATCATCCTGCGCGAGACCGCCGTCATGGGCCTTTTGGGCATCGCCACGCTGGGCTTCTACATCGACAGCGCGCTGGCCGAGCTGCGGCTCGACCGGGCGCTGGTGCTTCTGCTGGTGACCGGCCTGCTCACGGCAGCGATCGACCGGATCTCGCGCGCATTGCGGCGGCGCACCGGGCGCGGCGAGGCGCGCCACTTCCGCGACGAGTGCTGCTGATCCGCCGGGTCAGCCCGATTATCATCCCCAAGGCCCCGAACGATCGCGCGGCGGCTGACGGATTTCGCCACCCCACGGGGCGGACGCGGACGGACCGCGCGGCGGCTCGGGCACGCGGGCGCCGCCGGTTCCCATCTCTGAGGCGAGCTGGCGCAGCGCCGCGATGCGGTTCTCGGTCGCCGGGTGGGTGGCGAAGAGGTTGTCGCGCTTGTGGGCGTGCAGCGGGTTGATGATGAACATATGCGCGGTGGCTGGGTTGCGCTCGGCGGCGTCGTTGTCGATGCGCGACGCGGCGGACTGGATCTGCGCCAGCGCCGAGGCCAGCCACATCGGATCGCCGCAGATCTGCGCCCCGGCCTTGTCGGCGGCGTATTCCCGGGTCCGGCTGATCGCCATCTGCACCAGCGCCGCGGCGATCGGGGCGAGGATCATCATCGCGATGGTCCCGACGATGCCGAGCCCGTTCTCGCGCCGCCCGCCGAAGAACAGCGCGAAGTTCGCCAGCATCGAGATTGCACCGGCGAAGGTCGCGGTGACTGTCATAATGGTGGTGTCGTGGTTCTTGATATGTGCCAGCTCGTGCGCGATCACCCCCGCCAGCTCCTCGCGCGAGAGGCGCTGCATGAGGCCGGTCGTCACCGCGACGGCGGCGTTCTGCGGGTTGCGCCCGGTGGCAAAGGCGTTGGGCTGCGGCGTGTCGATCACATAGACCGCCGGCACCGGCAGATCGGCGTTGCGCGCCAGATCCGCCGTCAGCTGCACCAGCCCCGTGCGGTCATTGCCGCTCACCGGTCGGGCGTTGTGCATCTTGAGCACCATCTTGTCGGACGACCACCAGGTGAAGGCGTTCATCGCGCCGGCGACCACCAGCGCGATCACCATGCCGCCCGACCCGCCCAGCAGGTAGCCGAGCCCCATGAAGAGCGCCGTCATCGCGGCCATCAGCAGCGCAGTCTTGAAATATCCCACGGGCGCGGACCTCTCTGTTTCCGACAGGGCTAGAACGAGAAAGATATAGGGTGGCCACGCGGCGGCACAATGGACCGCGCCGCACGCCTTATAGCCCTCAAGCTGCTCCATGCGAGTCGCGCGACCGCCCCCGCGCCCGGTTCCAGAGAGCCGGACTGTCAGCGCTAGCGCAAAAATCTGCGTCGATCTGTCATCTTTTGCACACGAATGATGCACGGCGCAGTTATCAATTCTCAAATCCCTGTGAAAATTGACCAATTTTCCCCGTGTCGCGACCGTGCGTCGCACTGACCGCGCACGAGGACCGCGTTAGATCGCGCCCTGCAAACAGCGTTTCGGCCCGTGGGCTCTCCCCCCTT
The DNA here is from genome assembly GCF_059781815.1 of Salipiger sp. Taxonomy (NCBI): domain Bacteria; kingdom Pseudomonadati; phylum Pseudomonadota; class Alphaproteobacteria; order Rhodobacterales; family Roseobacteraceae; genus Salipiger; species Salipiger sp. The sequence goes on from NZ_JBYNAH010000065.1 coordinate 4,945, forward strand.
TCGTCCGCGGGACCGGCACCGAAAAAGAGGCACAGTCTTGTTTAGAATCCGAAATCTGCTGCTGGCCGCGGCAGGCGCTTTCGCGCTTTCCGGCTGTCAGTACGACGTCCTGTCGCCAGCGGGTTGGGTCGGAGATCAGCAGCGCGACCTGCTGATCATCTCCGTCCTGCTCATGCTGATCGTCATCCTCCCCGTCCTGTTCATGTCGGTCTACTTCCCGCTGAAGTATCGCGCCGACCGCGAGGACACCTCCGACTACGATCCCGAGTTCGAGCACTCCAACAAGCTCGAGGCAGTGGTCTGGGGCGTTCCGATCCTGATCATCGTTGCGCTTGGCTACTACACCTACGTCTACACCCACCGGCTCGACCCCTACCGCCCGCTCGATCACCTCGAGGCCGGCGCGCCGGTCGAGATCCAGGCGGTGTCGCTCGACTGGAAATGGCTGTTCATCTACCCCGAGCAGGGCATCGCCTCGGTCAACGAGCTGGTCGTGCCGGCGGGCCGTCCGATCAATTTCAGCCTGAGCTCCTCGACGGTGATGAACACCCTGTCGATCCCGGCGCTCGGCGGCATGGTCTACTCGATGGCCGGCATGGAGACCAAGCTGCACCTCATCGCCGATGAGGAAGGCGTCTACCCGGGCCGCAGCGCGCATTACTCGGGCCCCGGCTTCGCCGGCATGGTGTTCGACACCACCGCCACCAGCGACGAAGAGTTCGACGCCTGGGTCGAGGGCATCCGCGCCGAGGCCGGGCCGCTGACCCGCGAGACCTACCTCGCGCTCGAAGAGCCCAGCATGAACGTGCCGGTGAGCCATTACGGCTCGGTGGAAGACGGCCTCTTCGGGCGCATCGTCGAGATGTGCGTGGAAGAGGGCAAGGTCTGCATGGGCCACATGATGATGGTCGACAACATGGGCGGCGGCGGCCTCGAGGGCGTCGGCGATGCGGCGGCCTACAGCTATGACCGCGCCCGCACCATCGACGGCTTTGGCAACCGCATCGAGCTGCCCCCGCTTCCGACCCACGGCGGTCACGGCACCGAGCATGGCACCGACCACGAAGCCCTGAACGGCACCGAGCAGCCCAACGCCCTCGCCTACGTTCTGGCAATGGATCCCAACGCGCTCTGCAGCCCGTTCGGGACTCAGACGGAGAAAGACACCAATGGCATCTGAGCACATCCAACCGGCTGAAACCGTTTCGCCGATCTTCGGTCGGCTGACGCTCGACTGGATCCCGATCCACGAGCCCATCCTCATCGGCACCTTCGCCGGCGTCGCCCTCGGCGGCCTGCTGGTCTTTGCCCTGATGACCTATTTCCGCCTCTGGGTGCCGTTCTGGAAGAACTGGGTCACCACGGTGGACCACAAGAAGATCGGCATCATGTACATGGTGCTCGCCTTCATCATGATGGTGCGCGGCTTTGCCGACGCGCTGATGATGCGCGGCCAGCAGGCGATGGCCGCCGGCGGCAACGAGGGCTGGCTGCCCCCGCACCACTACGACCAGGTCTTCACCGCCCACGGCGTGATCATGATCTTCTTCGTGGCAATGGCCTTCATCACCGGCTTCATGAACTACGTCATGCCGCTGCAGATCGGCGCCCGCGACGTGGCCTTCCCGTTCCTCAACAACTTCTCGCTGTGGATGACGGTGGCCGGGGCGCTGCTGGTCAACATCTCGCTCTTCGTGGGGGAGTTCGCCCGCGTCGGCTGGCTGGCCTTCCCGCCCTTGTCGGGATCGAGCTACAGCACCGGGCCGGGGATGGACTACTATCTCTGGGCGCTGCAGATCGCCGGTGTCGGCACGACCCTGTCGGGCATCAACATGATCGCCACGATCGTGAAGATGCGCGCGCCGGGCATGAAGCTGATGGACATGCCGATCTTCACCTGGACCGCGCTGATCACCAACGTGCTGATCGTCGCCGCCTTCCCGGTGCTGACAGCCACGCTCGCGCTGCTGACGCTCGACCGTTACATGGACTTCCGGTTCTTCACCAACGACTTTGGCGGCAACGCCATGATGTACGTGAACCTGATCTGGATCTGGGGCCACCCCGAGGTCTACATCCTCATCATCCCCTGCTTCGGCATCATCTCGGAGATCGTCTCGACCTTCTCGCGCAAGCCGATCTTCGGCTACCGCACCATGGTCTGGGCCACCGGCTGCATCATGGTGCTGAGCTTCATCGTGTGGCTGCACCACTTCTTCACCATGGGCTCCGGGGCGAACGTCAACACGTTCTTCGGCATCACCACGATGATCATCGCGGTGCCCACCGGCGTGAAGATCTTCAACTGGCTGTTCACCATGTACAAGGGCCGCGTGCGGCTCGAGGTGCCGATGCTCTGGACCATCGGCTTCCTGGTGACCTTCACCATCGGCGGCATGACCGGCGTCATGCTGGCGATCCCGCCGGTCGACTTCCAGCTGCACAACACGCTGTTCCTGATCGCGCACTTCCACAACGTTATCATCGGCGGCGTGGTGTTCGCGGTGTTCGCCGGCGTCACCTACTGGTGGCCGAAAGCCTTCGGCTTCAAGCTTGACGAAGTCTGGGGCAAGCGCGCCTTCTGGCTGTGGTTCGTGGGCTTCTACGTCGCCTTCATGCCGCTCTACGCGCTTGGCCTGATGGGCGTCACCCGCCGCATGAACAGCTATCCGGATGCGGGCTGGCAGCCCTACTTCATCGTCGCCGCCATCGGCGCGCTGCTGATCCTCGCCGGCATCCTGTGCAACTTCATGAACTTCTACGTCTCGATCCGCGACCGCAAGCGCCTCGCCTGCGGCAACGATCCCTGGGATGCGCGCACCCTCGAGTGGGCGACCCAGTCGCCGCCGGCGCCGTACAACTTCCCCGAGGATATCAGCGTCGTCGGCCGTGAGGCGTTCTGGCAGATGAAGAAGGAGAACTACCAGTTCTCGACCGACTACCAGCCGATCCACATGCCCAAGGGCACGGCGTCGGGCGTGGTGATCTCCGCCTTCGCGCTGATCTTCGGCTTCGCGATGGTCTGGTACATCTGGTGGCTCGCCATCGCGGCCTTCGTCGCGATGCTCGCCATCGGCATCGCCCACACCTTCAACTACAACCGCGACTACTACATCCCTGCGGATGAAGTGCGCCAGACCGAGGCGAAAGGAGCCCTCGCATGAGCAGCGCGACCTACGCGGAAGAGCAATCCATGGTGGAGCCTCTGGCCGAGCGCCCGATGCATCACGCCCGTGAGGCCCGTCCTCACGAGGATGCCCACGCCCATTCCAGCCCCACCCCCGTCGGCTTCTGGATCTACCTGATGAGCGACTGCGTGATCTTCGGAGCGCTCTTCGCCACCTACGCGGTGCTCGGCGGCAACTATGCCGGCGGGCCCGCCCCCAAGGACCTGTTCGAGCCCGGCTTCATCGCGATCGAAACCGCGCTGCTGCTGTTCTCGTCGGTGACCTTCGGCCTCGCCATGCTGCGCGCCGGCAAGGCCGACACCAACGGCACGCTGCTGTGGCTGGCGGTGACGGCGCTGTTCGGCGCCGGCTTCATCGGGATGGAAGTCTACGAGTTTAACCACCTCGTCCATCTCGGTGCCGGGCCCGATCGCTCGGCCTTCCTGTCGTCGTTCTTTGCGCTCGTGGGCACCCACGGCCTGCACGTGACCGGCGGCCTGATCTGGCTCATCACCCTGATGGTGCAGATCCGCATGCACGGGCTCATCGGGCCGAACATGCAGCGTCTCGGCACGCTGTCGATGTTCTGGCACTTCCTCGATCTGGTCTGGATCGGGGTATTCTCCTTCGTCTATCTCGTGAGGTTGATCTGATGTCCGCCGATACCCACCACGCACATGATCACGGCACCATGGGCCAACTGATGATCGGCTTCGCGCTCGCCGCGATCCTGACCATCATCCCGTTCTACCTCGTCATGGCCGAGGTCGACATGGCGCGCTCCACCCTCGTGGGGATCATCATGGGGTTGGGCGCGGTGCAGATCATCGTGCACCTCGTGTACTTCCTGCACCTGAAGCGCTCGAGCGAGGAAGGCTGGAACTTCTTCGCCGCGATCTTCGCGGTGATCATCCTCGTGATCGTTCTCGCCGGCTCGCTCTGGGTCATGCACAACATGAACGAAAACATGATGCCGATGCACGAGATGGATCAGCAGATCGAACAGATGAAGAGCCTTCAGTCCCAGCAGGGCTGACCCTATATCCAAGACCAACCGTCAGGGCCCTGCGGGGCCCTGACTGCTTTCCAGAGGTTGCCCCATGTCCCGCACCGTCCGCTGGCCCCGCCTGATCGTCGTCACGCTGATCGCCGCCATCGGCATCGCCGGTTTCACCAGCCTCGGGATCTGGCAGATCCAGCGCCTGCACTGGAAGCTCGACCTGATCGAGCGCGTCGACAGCCGCATTCATGCCGAGCCGGTCCCGGCCCCCGGCCCCGAGGCCTGGCCCGAGATCACCTCCGCTGACGACGAGTACACCCGCGTGACCCTCACCGGGCGCTTCCTCAACGACGAGGAGGTGCTGATCTACACCCCCTCCGATTACGGCCCCGCCGAATGGGTGCTGACGCCCTTCGAGCGCGACGACGGCACCATCGTCATGGTCAATCGCGGCGTGGTTCCGCTCGAACGCGCCCAGTCCGGCGACATCTCGCGGATCGAGGGCGAAACCACGGTGACCGGCCTTCTGCGTATGTCGGAAGACAAGGGCTGGCTGTTTTCGCGCGCTAACAACCCAGACGAGCAACTCTGGTATCGCCGCGACATCGGCTCAATCACCGAGACCAAGGGCTTCGCGCGCGCCGCCCCCTACTTCGTCGATGCCGAGAGGACCGGGACTCAGGGCTGGCCCCGCGGCGGGCAGACCGTTGTGTCGTTCCGCAACAGCCATCTAAGCTACGCATTGACTTGGTTTGCACTCGGCGTATTGGTGCTGAGCGGCTATGCGCTGATTCTCAGGCAGGAGCTGCGGTCGCGTTGAAAAGGCGTTTGCCGGGGCTATGAACATCCCAAACCGAGACGACAGCCTGCTGTCAGGGCGCTGCGGAGCGCCGGATTCAAACCGGTCCAAACAACCGGCACACACCCCCTAAATCGCTGAAAATCATGGCATTCGCGCATCTTTCGCGGTCTGGTTGTGCGACTTTTCGCGCATCCGATGTTCCGGCGAGCGTTTTCCCTCGCCGGTCCGGTTTTTTGGCGGAACCTCTATGTCATTTGACGCGTTCTCGACCGGTCATCGGCGGTGCCACGGCGCCATCTGCCGGCCGGTCGGCAAAGGCGCGCGCATGTGTCCTGTGACGGATGGCCTTCCGGTAAGAGCGGACTTTAAATTTGTGATCAACGACATGGAAAGACAGATGCCCGCACAGAGAACCCCCCACCCGCACCGCCGGGAGTCTCGTGATCACACTGCCCGCGCCCTTACCCGCCGGACCATGATCGGCGCGCTGTGCAGCGCCATGCCCGCCGCCCTGCTGGCGCCCGCAGCCTTCGCACAGGACGCCGCCACCCCGGTTCAGGACGCCCCTGGCGCCGAATTCTCTTTCGACCTGCTGTCGGAGCGCATGCAAGAGGCCAGCAAGTCCGACCCCTCCAGCCCCGATCAGGTGCAGGGTTTCCTTGCCGAGCTTGGCTACGACGCCTACCAGCGCATCCGCTTCGACAAGGACCACGCCCGCTGGGCCGATGACGACGCCGCGCGCTTCCGCCTGCACGCCTTCCACCTCGGCTGGCTCTTCAAGGAGCCGATCCGGATGCACGAGGTGGTCGACGGGCAGGCCCTGCCGATGGCTTTCGGCGTCGAGGATTTCGATTACTCCTCCTACGAGGGCGAGGTGCCGCAGGATCTCGACATGCCCGGCGTCGCCGGCTTCCGCCTGCACAACCAGCTCAACCGCGCGGACACCTGGGACGAGCTCGTCGCCTTCCTCGGCGCCAGCTATTTCCGCGCGCTTGGCCGCGACAACGTCTACGGCCTCAGCGCCCGCGGCCTCGCGATCAACACCGGCCTGTCGGATGGCGAGGAATTCCCGCGCTTCACCGAGTTTTGGCTCGAGCGCCCGCGCCCCGGCGCCGATCACATGACGCTTTACGCCGCGCTCGAGAGCAACTCGGTCACCGGCGCCTACCGCTTCGTCATCACCCCCGGACAGACCACCACGATGGACGTCACCGCGCGGCTCTACATGCGCAACGACGTGGCGCAGCTCGGCATCTCGCCGCTGACCTCGATGTTCCTTTTCGACGGCGCCGACCCGGGCGAATTCTACGATTACCGCTCGTCGGTGCATGACAGCAGCGCGCTGGTTCTGAACGTGGGGGAGACCACGTTCTACCGCCCGCTCAAGAACCCCTCGCGCCTTGCCAGCTCCTATCTCGGCGCCGAGAACCCGACCTCCTTCGGCCTCGTCCAGCGCGAGCGCGGCTTCGACCAGTATCTCGACGCGCAGGCACATTACGAAAAGCGCCCGTCGCTGATGGTTCAGCCTCTGGGCAACTGGGGCAAGGGCACCGTGCGCCTGCTCGAGATCCCGACCGAGCTCGAGGCCAATGACAACATCGTCGCCTACTGGGTGCCCGAGGATCCCGCCCGTGCCGGCGACGCGCTGGAATTTTCCTACCGCCTGCACTGGGGCATGACCCCGCCGGGCGACCGTGGCGAAGAGCTTGGCCAGGTGCTGCGCACGCGCACCGGCGAGGGTGGCGTCTCGGGCGTGGAGAAGGAAGCCGACGATAGAAAGTTCGTCGTGGATTTCTCCGGTGGGTTGTTGCGGAACCTTTCTCCGGATGCCGAGGTTGTACCGGAAATCACTGTGCAACAGGGCGCGGTCAAGCAGACCTCCCTGTCGCGGATCAGCGGGACCGACATCTGGCGGCTCGTGATCGACGTCGAGGGAGAGCCCCGATCAGCCGTCGAGCTGAAGGCCTCCCTTAAGGGCTACGGCCGAACTTTGACTGAGACATGGTTGTATCAATGGATCAAGCAATGATCGAGACGCCTGACATGCAGACGAACACCACCCAATCCGTCACCGAAGCCGGCTGGGAACCCCCCGCCGCGCCTCTCGAAATGCCGCGCCAGGTCCTCGAGGCCGAACCGCGGTCGTCCGAGTGGTCGCTTCTGCGGCTGTTCTGGAAGCGCTCGCGCGCCTGAGGATCCCTTCGATGATGAGAGCTGCCCCTGCCCCCGACAGGCGGACCGTCCTCGTGCGGACGCTGGCCGTTTCCTGCGCCCTGCTGCTGGCGTCGCTCGCCTCGGCGCTGGTCGCCGAGGCCGGCGCCACCGACGGGTTCGACCTGCTCGACGGGCTGCGCACGCTGCTCATCTTCGTGACCACCGGCTGGCTGGCCTGGGGGGCGATGCTCGCCCTCACCGGCCTGCCCCACGCCAGTGCCCGCAAGCGCCCCGAGATTGTCGGGCAGCAGCCGAGCACCGTGGTGCTCGTGCCGATCTGCAACGAGGATGCGGTCGCCACCTTCACCCGGATCCAGGCGATGCACGCCTCGGCGATCAATGCCGGGCTGAAGCTCGATATCGCGGTGCTCTCCGACACCCAGAAGCCCGAGGCCGCAGCCGAGGAGGTCGCGGCCTTCGAGCGACTGCTCGCCGGACAGAGCGGCCCGGGCCGCACCTTCTACCGCCGCCGCACCGACAACAGCGGTCGCAAGGCAGGCAATATCGAGGATTTCATCCGGCGCTCCGGCGGGGCCTACGAGTTTGCCGTGATCCTCGACGCCGACAGCCTGATGGAAGGCGAAACCCTCCGCGCGATGATCGCCGAGATGCAGGCCGACCCCAAGCTCGGCCTGTTCCAGACCCTGCCGCGCATCGTCGGCGCGCATTCGCTGTTTGGCCGCGCCATGCAGTTCGCCGCCGCCTTTCACGGCCCGATCTTCACCCGCGGGCTCGAGCGCATGCAGGGCAGCACCGGCCCGTTCTGGGGCCACAACGCCATCGTCCGCGTCCGCGCCTTCGCCGAGAGCTGCGCCCTGCCCGAGCTCTCGGGCAAGCCGCCCTTCGGCGGGCACATCCTGAGCCACGACTATGTCGAGGCGGCGCTTCTGGCGCGCGCCGGCTGGAGCGTGCGGGTCGACCATTCGCTTGACGGCTCGTTCGAGGAAGGCCCGGAAAACGTTCTCTCCTACGCCAAGCGCGACCGCCGCTGGTGCCAGGGCAACCTGCAGCACATCCGCCTGCTGCTGGCCCCGGGCCTCGCGCCGTGGAGCCGCTTCGTGTTCTTCCAGGGCATCCTTTCTTACGTGGTCTCGGTGCTGTGGGCGAGCTTCCTGCTGGTCTCCATCGCCGCCACCGTGATGGCCCCCGCGCCTGACTATTTCCCCGAGCCCAACCAGCTTTTCCCGGTGTTCCCGAGCGACCGCACCAAGGAGATCACCGCGCTGGCCATCGGCATCGTGGGCCTGCTGATCCTGCCCAAGCTCGCGATCCTGATCGACGCCGTGGCGACCGGCCGGGTGCGCGGCTTCGGCGGCACCGGCAAGGCGCTGGCCTCGCTGGTGCTCGAGATCCTGCTCAGCTCGCTGATGGCGCCGGTGATGATGATGTACCAGCTGCGCGCCGTAATTCAGGTGTTCATGGGGCGCGATGGCGGCTGGCCCGCCAATGCCCGCGGCGAGGGCCGGCTCAACCTCGGCGAGGCCTTCAAGGCCAGCGCGTGGATCGTGGCGACCGGCGTGGTCGGTCTGGCGGCGGTCTACCTGCTCTCCGCCGGTCTGGTGCCGTGGCTGCTGCCGGTCTGCGTGCCGATGATCCTCGCGCCGCTGCTCATCGCCTGGACCTCGCGCCCGCTGACCCATGCGCTGTTCCGCGTGCCCGATGAGGCCACGCCCGCGCCCGTGGTCGCCCGCTACCGCGCGCTGATGCGCCGCAACGCCCCGGCGCCGCAATCGCCCGATACCCCCCCGACCGGAGTGCCCGCAGATGTCGCGGCCTGATCATACCGCCATCCCCGCGCCGAAGCGCGAGCGCGACCCGCGCATCGATGCCTTCCGCGGCCTCGCGCTGCTGATGATCTTCGTCGATCACGTGCCGGGCAACCCCTACGAATACCTCACCATCCGCAACCTCGGCTTCTCGGATGCGGCCGAAGCGTTCTTCATGATGTCGGGGATCGCGGCCGGTCTGGCCTATTCCAGCGCCTTCGCCCGCAAGCCCTTCATCGAGGCCGCCCAGCCGGTCTGGAAGCGGGCGTGGACGCTCTATCTCGCGCATATCTTCCTGACCTTCTGGGGCATCGCGATCTTTGCCGTGGGCGCCGATGTCTTCGGCCTTCCCGAGCTGCTCGAGAAGAACAACCTCAGCGCCATCTTCGAGCGCCCGGGCGAGACCCTCGCGGCGCTGCCGGCGTTGCTGCACCAGATCGGCTACGTCAATATCCTGCCCGCCTACAGCGTGCTTTTGCTGGTCACGCCCTTCGCCGTGGTGCTGGGGATGCGGCACCCGTGGGTGCTGGCCGGGCTTTCGGCCCTGCTGTGGTTCGTCACCGGGCTCTGGCGGCTGAACCTGCCCAACCACCCCAACCCCGGCGGTTGGTTCTTCAACCCGTTCGCGTGGCAGATCCTTTTCGTCGCCGGGCTGCTCACCGGCATCCAGGCCCGCAAAGGCACGCGCTTCGTGCCCTACTCGCGCACGCTGTTCTGGCTTGCCTTCGGCTGGCTGGTGCTGGTGCTGGCGTGGCGCTACCTGCCGGGGCTCGGCGAGGTGCTCAACCACCAGATGGCCCGGCTCGGTGCTGCGGGGGTGCCGTTCCACTTTACCTCGCACGACAAGACCTTCGTGGCGATGCCCCGGATGCTGCACGCTCTGGCGCTGCTCTACGTGCTGTCCTGCATCCCTCAGGTGCGCAAGCTCTGCGGCACTACAGCTGCCGCGCCGCTTCGGCTGCTTGGCAAGCACGGCCTGCTGGTGTTCTCGGTCGGTACGCTGACTTCGCTGATGCTGCAGGTGGTGCTGGCCACCCTGCCCGGCTCGGCCCTGCTGCCGTGGCTCGTGCTGCCCATCGGCGTCGTCGTGATGCTCACCGCAGCATGGCTTGCCGAGCGCAAGAAGCATGGCGCGTCCTCGACCTCGATCCTGCCGCAGATGCCGGTCGCCGCGCGCCGCGCGCTGGCGGGCCGCTAAGGCCCCGAGAATCCCGCAGCAGGTAGCGCTCCCAGCCCTGTCATCCGCCCCGGAAAGCTGTAAACCGGGGCGGCACGACCGAGGAGCACCCCCATGACCAGCGCCGTTTTCGACCACCCCTGGCTGTCGGGGCTGTTCAACGATCCCGAGATGGCCGCGCTGCTCTCGCCCGAGCGCCAGATGGCCCAGATGCTCGCCTTCGAGGCGGCCTGGTCGCGCGCCTGCGGGGCCGCCGGGCTTTTCGACGCCGAGAAGGCTGCCGAGGCCGCCACCGCCATCGAGAGCGCCGAGATCGACTTTGCCGACATTGCCGCCGGCATGGCGCAGGACGGGGTGCCGGTGCCGCGTCTGGTGAAGCAGCTCAAGGCGATTGCGCCCGCCGAGGCGGTGCACAAGGGCGCCACCTCGCAGGATGTGGTCGACACCGCGCTGGTGCTGACGCTGCGCGAGGCCTCGAACCTGATCGACGCGCGGCTCGCCGGGCTCGACGAGGCGCTTACCGCGCTTGAGGCCCGGTTTGGCGATACGCCCCTGATGGGCCGCACGCGGATGCAGGCGGCCACCGAGATCACCGTGCGCGACCGGTTGCTGGCCTGGCGCCTGCCGCTCTCGGGGCACCGCGAGCGCCTCGCCGCCTTGCGCCCGCAGGTCGAGCTTGTGCAGATCGGCGGCGCCTCGGGCGATCGCAAGGCGCTTGGCGACAAGGCCGACGCGGTGGTCGCCGCGGTGGCGCAGGAGCTGGGCCTCGCGCCGACGGCCAAGGCGTGGCACGCCATGCGCGAGGGCATCGCGGGCTATGCCTCGTTCCTGTCGCTGGTGACCGGCACGCTGGGCAAGATCGGCACCGACGTGGCGCTGATGGCGCAGCAGGGCATCGAGGAGATCGCGCTCTCGGGCGGCGGCGGCTCCTCCGCCATGCCGCACAAGCAGAACCCGGTCGCCGCCGAGCTTCTGGTGACGCTGGCGCGCTACAACGCCACGCAGGTCAGCGCCATGCACCACGCCATGCTTCACGAGCAGGAGCGTTCGGGCGTGGCCTGGACGCTGGAATGGATGGTGCTGCCGCAAATGCTGATGACCACGGCGCGCGCGCTCGCCGTGGCGCAGGACATCGCGGGCAAGGTGACGCGGCTCGGGGCGGACTAAGACCAGCCCTCTCGCAGGCACCGCCCAATCGCTTCGAAAGCCGGAGTCGAGCCCGCAAAAGAAACCCCGCCGCGAGCCTCCTCGCGGCGGGGTTTGCTTTCACGTGTGACACGGCTCAGAACGGCAGGCCGATATAGTTCTCGGCCAGATCGCGCCGCGCGGTCTCGGAATGCGCAAGATGATCCAGCGTCGCCTTGCGCATCTGTTCGGCGAAGGCGTCCTCGCCGTCGAAGCGGTGCAGCATGGTGGTCATCTGCCAGCTGAAGCGCATCGCCTTCCAGATCCGCGCCAGCGCCTTCGAGGAGTAGTCGTCGATCCCGCCGGTGCCCTTGCCGTTCACCGCCTCGATCAGCGCGCTGTGCAGGTAGAACACGTCGGAGGCGGCAAGGTTAAGCCCCTTGGCACCGGTCGGCGGCACGATATGCGCCGAGTCGCCGACGAGGAACAGGTTGCCCCAGCGCAGCGGCTCGGAAACGAAGCTGCGCAGCGGCGCGATGGATTTCTCGATCGACGGGCCGGTGATCAGGCGGCTCGCGGCCTCCGAGGGCAGGCGGCTGCTGAACGCATCCCAGAAGCGCTGGTCGGACCAGTCCTCGACCTTGTCGGTGAGCGGCACCTGCACGTAGTAGCGCACGAGGTTCTCGTTGCGCATCGAGGCCAGTGCGAAGCCATGCTTGGAGTTCGAGTAGATCAGCTCGTCATTGACCGGCGGGGTCTCCGACAGGATGCCGAGCCAGCCGAACGGGTAGACCCGCTCGAACTCGGCGCGCTTCTCCTCGGGGATGGTCTTGCGCGACACGCCGTGGAAGCCGTCGCAGCCGGCGACATAGAGGCATTCCAGCACCTTGCGCTCGCCCGCGTGGGTGAACTCGACGCGCGATTTCGGCTGGTCGAGATCGTGGATCGACACGTCCGAAACCTCGTGCAGCACGGTCGTGCCCATGGCGTCCTGCGCGTTGTAGAGATCGGCGGTCACCTCGGTCTGGCCGTAGACCATGACCTGCTTGCCGGTGAGCTCCTTGAAATCGATATGCACCATGAGCTCGTCATCGGTCAGGTAGCAGCCGTCATGCGGGATGCCTTCCTTGTCCATGCGGGCATCGACCCCGGCGGCGCGCAACAGCTCGACCGTGCCCCATTCGAGAATGCCGGCGCGGATGCGCGACAGCACATGCGACCGGGTCGAGCGCTCGAGAATGACGGTCTCGACACCGGATTTGTTGAGCAGTTGCGACAGCAGCAGCCCAGAGGGGCCGCCGCCGATGATGGCGACCTGGGTCTTGAGGGTAGTCATGCGCGAGTTCCTCCCGTTTTCGTTGCCTCACCCTAGCCCGCGCGAGGCCTGGCGCGAATGGACGGGAGCTTCATTGAATGGTACTATTCGCGCATGAACCAGCCGGCACATATCCCCATCTTCAACCTCTTCGGGGAAACCACCGCCTTTCCCGACGTGGTGCATTGCGAGGCGGTTCTCGACCGCGCCGGACTGCATGGCTGGGTGATCTCGCCGCACCGCCACACCCAGATGGCGCAGGTCTTCCAGATCTCGTCTGGCGCGGCTCGGGTCACGCTCGATGGCGCGGAGACACGGCTCGAACCGGGGCAATATCTCTATATTCCCCCGCAAATCGTGCATGGCTTCGAATTCACCCGCGGCACCGAGGGCACCGTGCTGTCAATTCCCTCGCCGGTGGTGGCGCGCCTCGGGCCAAAGACCCCGGCGCTGAGCGACTGGCTCGGCACGCACCGGCACGGCGCGCTGTCCGAGGGGGCAAACGCGCTGCTGGCCTCGATTGTTGCCGCCTATGGCTCGAATGGTGATTTTCGCGCGCAGCGTCTGGTGGCACTAACCCACGCGCTGCTGGCGGTGCTTGCCGATGAAAGCACCGCCACCGCGCCATCGCCGCGCGATCCCAACCGGCAGATGCAGCAGCTCGACGCTCTGATCACCGAGCATCTGGCCGCGGGCTGGAGCGCCCGGGATTATGCCTCGGCGCTGCATGTCACCACCGGGCATCTGAACCGGGTGGTGCGCGGCGCGGCGGGGATGAGCCTCACCGCCTATCTCGAGACCGCGGTGATGACCGAGGCCTGCCGCCTGATCGCCTTCACCCGGCTGCCGGTGGCCGAGGTCGGCTACCGTCTGGGCTATGCCGACCCGCCCTATTTCTCGCGCCGTTTCCGGCTGCGGATGGGCGAGACGCCCAGCGCCTACCGGGCGCGGGTCTCCGGGGAGCGGGCGGCGGAGTAGGGTCGGCGCGTCTCGTCGGATAGAGCGCGAAGCCGCGCCATCGCCGGCCCTCTCTTTCGCCGGGTGCGCCTACGCGCGGAATCAAGCCCGCAGGGCGCCGTGCGAGCGCCGGACCGTCCCCGCGGTCTGGCGCTTTGGTGACATCCGCGCTTGCGGGTCGAGGTCCTTCGGATCTGGCAGGGATAAAACAAGAGGCTCGAAGCACGGAGCGCCAAACCACGGTCCGGCGCTCGCGCGGCTTCAATCCAACCCTGCTCAGGCCACCAGCGGCAGCCCGAGGATCTCGCGGGCGGTCTGCCAGTCGGCCACTGGGCGCTCGTACTTGTCGCAGAGCTCGGCGGCACGGGTGACCAGCGCGGCGTTGGAGGGGGCCAGCGTGTTGCGGTCGATGCGGACATTGTCCTCGAGGCCCGTGCGGGCATGGCCGCCCTGCGAGATCGCCCATTCGTTCAGAACGATCTGGTTCGGGCCGATACCGGCGGCGCACCAGGCGGCCTCCTCGCCGAAGAGCCGCTTCACGGTCTGGATGTAGTAGTCGAACACCATGCGGTCGACCGGCATGGCGTTCTTCACGCCCATGACGAACTGCACATAGGGGCGCGCCGCGATCTGGCCCTTCTCCCACATCTCGTGGGCCTTGAGGATGTGGCTGAGGTCGAAGGCCTCGATCTCGGGCTTCACACCGTAGGCCACCATCTCCGAGGCCAGCCAGTCTACGAGATCCGGCGGGTTCTCGTAAACGCGGGTCGGGAAGTTGTTCGAGCCCACGGAGAGCGAGGCCATGTCGGGCTTGAGCGGCAGCATGCCGCCACGCATCTGCCCCGCACCGGAGCGACCGCCGGTGGAGAGCTGCACGATCATGCCGGGGCAATGCTTCTTCAGCCCCTCGAGCAGCTTGCCGAAGCGCTCGGGATCCGAGGTCGGTTTGCCCTCGTCGTCGCGCACGTGGCAATGCGCGATGGTGGCGCCGGCCTCAAAGGCCTCCTGCGTGCTCTCGATCTGTTCCGAGACGGTGATCGGCACCGCCGGGTTGTTGTCCTTGGTCGGCAGCGATCCGGTGATCGCGACGCAGATGATGCAGGGTTTCCCCATGGTCGTCCCTTTCAGCAAGCAGACGCCGCCCGTTGAAGGCGGCGCCGGAAATCAGATGTTTCAGATGTCGAAGAAGACGGTCTCGCCCTCGCCCTGCAGGCGGATGTCGAAGCGGTAGACCACCTTGCCGTCGCGCTCGCCGCGCTTGGCGATCAGCGTCGGGCGGCGGTTGTGCCACTCGATCAGGTTCAGCACCGGATCCTTGGCGTTGGCCTCTTCCTCGTCGTCGAAATAGAGCCGCGTGTTGAGCCCGATATTGATGCCCCGCGCCACGATCCAGAGGTTGATATGCGGGGCCATGTCCTCATGCCCCTCGTCGCCACGGCCAAGCCAGTCATCACCGGCATGGGCCGGCGGGTGCAGCGGGCCGGTGCCCAGCGGCTTGCGCGCCTTCACCGGGCCCGGCTTGACGGTGTCGAAGCCCCATTCACCGGTCTCGAAATCAGTGATCACGCGGCCCCAGCCGCGGAAGCCCTCTTCGACCTCGCCCTCGCTCTCTGGATGGGCGTAGACACCCTCCGCGTTGGCCTGCCATGCCTCGATCAGCACGTCCTTCACCGGGTTGCCGGTGCCGTCGATGACGATGCCCTCGATGCGGATGCGCTCGCCCTTGGCGTTCGGGCCGGCAATGTCCCATCCAAGCTCTTGGCGGTAGATGTCGAAGCCGGCGGCACCGGGCGCGAGGCCGATATGGACGTAGGGACCAGCGGTCTGCGACGGGGTCTCTTTCAGGTAGTCGAGTTTCTGCACCATTGGATCAGTTCCCCTCCAGACGGTTCTCGAACAGGGTCGAGCGGCGGCCGCGCAGCACAATGTCAAACTTGTAGGCGATCGAGTCCAGCGGCACGGTGGCGTTGAGATCAAGCGCCGCGACGAGGCTGTCGATGCCGTCCTGCGTCGGGATCGTCTTGACGATCGGGCACTTGGCGATCAGCGGGTCGCCCTCGAAGTAGCACTGGGTGATCAGGCGCTGCGAGAAGCTGGTGCCGAAGACCGACATGTGAATGTGGGCCGGGCGCCAGTTGTTGACCCAGTTGCGCCACGGGTAAGCGCCGGGCTTCACGGTGCGGAAGAAGTAATAGCCGTTCTCGTCGGTGATCGTGCGGCCGCAGCCACCGAAATTCGGGTCGATCGGCGCGAGGTAGGTGTCTTTCTTGTGGCGGTAGCGACCACCCGCGTTGGCCTGCCACGCCTCGACGAGGGTGCCCGGCACCGGGCGGCCGTTCTCGTCCAGCACCCGGCCATGCACGATGATCCGCTCGCCGATGGCGCTTTCGCCACCCTTGGCGTAGTTGTGGATCAGGTCGTTGTCGATCGGGTCGATGTCGTTGTGGCCGAAGACCGGGCCGGTGATCTCCGAGACCGACTGCTGCAGCGAGATCAGCGCGGCGCGCGGGCTGCGCATGACGCTGGTCTTGTAATCCGGCGTCAGCGCCGGCGGATGGCGTTCGCGGTCGCGCTGGTAGAATTCTGCTTGGCTCATGAATCCTCTCCCTGATCGAGCTCTGCCCAGGTTTGCTTGGCAAGTTTGATGGCATGGTTGGCCTTGGGCACGCCGCAATAGACGGCGACGTGTTGGAAGGCTTCCATAATGTCGCTGCGCGAGGCCCCGGTGCGGGTGGCGGCGCGGATGTGCATCGGGATCTCTTCGAAATTGCCCATCGCGGCAAGCAGCGCCAGCGTCAGCATCGAGCGCTCGCGGCGGGCGATGCCGTCGGAGGCCCAGACGGTGCCCCAGGCGCTCTCGGTGATGAGAGTCTGGAAGGGCAGGTCATACTCGGTCTTGGCGGCTTCGGCGCGGTCGACATGGGCGTCGCCCAGCACGCTGCGCCGCACCGACATGCCGGTGTCGTAACGATCAGACATGTCCGATCTCCTTCAGGAAATGCGTGAGAATTTCTGCGTAGGCGTCGGGCTTTTCCGCGCAGGGCAGATGGCCGGTGCCGTCGATGATCTCGAAGCGGGCGCCGTCGATCAGGTCGATGGTGCCCTTGACCAGCTCGGGCGGGCTCGCCCCGTCATCCGAGCCCGCGATGCCGAGCACCGGAAGCGCAAGCTTGGCGGTGCTGGCGGCAAGGTCGGTGCCGGCGATGGCGGCACAGCAGCCAAGATAGCCCTCCTGCGGAGTGCGGCACATCATGGTGCGCCACGCCGGCAGGGCGTCGGTTTCCAGGAAGGCGGGGGCGAACCAGCGCTGCATCACCGCGTCGGCGATAGAGGCCAGCCCGTCCTCGCGGATCGCCTGCATCCGGGCCTGCCACATCGTGGCCTCGCCCATCTTGGCGGCGGTGTTCGACAGCACCAGCCCGCGCAGCAGGCCGGGTCGGCGCGCCGCCAGCCCCTGCCCGATCATGCCGCCAATCGACAGGCCGACGAAGACCGGGGTCTCGAGGCCCAGCGCCGCGATCAGCGCCTCGGCATCCGAGACCAGCGTGTCCATGTCATAGGGCGCTGCGGGACAGCCGCTGAGGCCGTGGCCGCGCAGGTCGTAGCGGATCAACCGCAAGCCCTCGGGTAGGAGAGGCAGAAGGTCGTCCCAAAGCCGCAGATCGGTGCCGAGCGAATTGGCGAACACGACCGGCGCGCCTTGCGGGTCGCCGTCCTCGCGCCAATGCAGATCGATCCCGTTCGCGTGCAGGCTGCGCATGGCGGTGGCTCTCCTCGGTGGTCGCACGCGGCGGACGGATCCGGCGGCGTGTCTCAGGCTCCCATTCGCAGGCCCTTTTCCGAAGAAAGGCTGGCCTGCGCCTCGGACCAAGTCTTCACATACGATGATTTGAAAGTAAAATGAGATCGAGGCCGCTTAACTTAACCAAAAGGGCAAGTAACGCCATGATCGACCGCCGCATCAAGTTCCGGCACATCCAGAGCTTCGTCGAGATCGTGCGTCAGCGCAGCCTCAAGCGCGCGGCAGAGACGTTGTTCGTCACCCAGCCCGCGATCTCCAAGACGCTGAAGGAGCTCGAGGACATCCTCGGCACGCCGCTGCTGACCCGCAGCCGCGCCGGCATTGCGCTGACCCGGCAGGGCGAGGTCTTCCTGCATTTCGCCGAGCGCAGCCTCGTGACGTTGCAGCAGGGCTTCGACGAGGTCGAACAGCTCGGGCG
>NZ_JBYNAH010000066.1:0-11194 GCF_059781815.1 Salipiger sp.
AGGCGGCCTTCATGTCCTCGATCTCGCCCTCGGGGATCAGGCCATCCTTGACCAGCCGCTCGGTGTAGAGCGTCAGCGTGGTCTTCTGCTTCTTGATCTGCTTGTACATCACCGGGTTGGTGAACATGGGCTCGTCGCCCTCGTTGTGACCGAACCGGCGGTAGCAGAACATGTCGATGACCACGTCCTTGCCGAACTTCTGGCGGAACTCGGTGGCCACCTTGGCGGCGTGCACCACGGCTTCCGGGTCATCGCCGTTGACGTGGAAGATCGGCGCCTCGACCACCAGCGCGTTGTCGGTGGGGTAGGGCGAGGAGCGCGAGAAATGCGGCGCGGTGGTGAAGCCGATCTGGTTGTTCACCACGATGTGGATGGTGCCGCCGGTGCGGTGACCGCGCAGGCCCGAGAGCGCGAAGCATTCGGCCACGACGCCCTGGCCGGCGAAGGCCGCGTCGCCGTGCAGCAGCACCGGCAGAACCTGGGTGCGCTCGACATCGCCGAGCTGGTCCTGCTTGGCGCGGACCTTGCCCAGAACCACCGGGTTCACCGCCTCGAGGTGCGAGGGGTTGGCGGTCAGCGACAGGTGCACTTCATTGCCGTCGAACTCGCGGTCTGACGAGGCGCCGAGGTGGTATTTCACGTCGCCCGATCCGTCGACATCCTCGGGCTTGAAACTGCCGCCCTGGAATTCGTTGAAGATCGCGCGGTAGGGCTTGTTCATCACGTTGGCGAGCACCGAAAGGCGGCCACGGTGGGGCATGCCGACCACGACTTCCTTGATGCCAAGGTTGCCGCCGCGCTTGATGATCTGCTCCATCGCCGGGATCAGGCTTTCGCCGCCGTCGAGGCCGAAGCGCTTGGTGCCCATGTACTTGACGTGCAGGAACTTCTCGAAGCCCTCCGCCTCGACCATCTTGTTGAGGATGGCGCGGCGCCCTTCACGGGTGAACTTCACTTCCTTGCCGTAGCCCTCGATGCGCTCCTTGAGCCAGGACGACTGCTCCGGGTCGGAGATGTGCATGTATTGCAGCGCGAAGGTGCCGCAATAGGTGCGCTTGAGCACGCCCATGATCTCGCGCAGCGAGGCGATCTGCAGGCCCAGCACGTTGTCGATGAAGATCGGCCGGTCCATGTCGGCCTCGGTGAA
The DNA here is from genome assembly GCF_059781815.1 of Salipiger sp. Classification (NCBI taxonomy): domain Bacteria; kingdom Pseudomonadati; phylum Pseudomonadota; class Alphaproteobacteria; order Rhodobacterales; family Roseobacteraceae; genus Salipiger; species Salipiger sp. Next base: position 1,148 of record NZ_JBYNAH010000066.1, read on the forward strand.
ACCGTAGGCCTTGGGGTCGAGCTCGGGATGCGGCTCGCGGCCGTGCAGGCCCAGCGGATCGAGATCGGCGGCGAGGTGGCCGCGGATGCGGTGGGCGCGGATGATCATCAGCGCGCGGATCGAGTCGAGCACGGCGCGCTTGACCTGATCGTCGGTCAGGCTGACGCCCTTCGACGAGGCCTTCTCGGCGATCTTCTTGCCGGCGCCCTTGGCTTCGGCGGGGACCATCGGCATCGGCCATTCGCCGGTCAGCGCGGCGGTGATGTCGTCATCCGGGGTCGGCGGCCAGTCGGCACGGTGCCAGGAGGCGCCCTGTGCCTCGGCCTTCACGCTGGTCTCGTCATCGCCCAGGGCGCTGAAGAACTCCGCCCAGGCGGCATCCACCGCGCCGGGGTCGTTGGCGTAGCGGGCGTACATCTGCTCGAGGTACTCCGCGTTCGCGCCCTGCATGAAGCTGGAGGCGTGGAACTGGTCGTTGGGACTTTGATCCGTCATCGCGCGTCTTCCTTTCTGACCGATCGCTGTAGCAGCAGGAAAGAGGCCGGACCGCCCGGCGCCTGTCGTGATGCTCAGCCAATCGCGTTGGCTTTTCAATAACGCGTCCCGGGATTGACCCGGACCGCGTGATGGTGATGACCGACATTTGTGCCGGTCGCCCCGAGCGCAAGCCCGGGGCGAAGATTTCCCTCAGGCTTCCATTGCCTTGAGCACGGCCTCGCCGAGGGTGGCGGGGCTGTCCGCGACCACGATGCCGGCCGACTTCATGGCCTCGATCTTGGACTCGGCGTCGCCCTTGCCACCGGCGACGATGGCGCCGGCGTGGCCCATGCGGCGGCCCGGAGGGGCGGTGCGGCCGGCGATGAAGCCAGCGGTCGGCTTCCAGCGGCCTTTCTTCTTCTGCTCCTTGAGGAACTCTGCGGCTTCCTCTTCGGCCGAGCCACCGATCTCACCGATCATGATGATGGATTCGGTTTCCGGATCGTCCAGGAACATGTCGAGCACGTCGATGTGTTCGGTGCCCTTGATCGGGTCGCCGCCGATGCCCACGGCCGAGGACTGGCCGAGGCCGAGATCGGTGGTCTGCTTGACCGCCTCGTAGGTGAGGGTGCCCGAGCGCGACACGACGCCGACCTTGCCACGCTTGTGGATGTGGCCCGGCATGATGCCGATCTTGCAGGCGTCGGGGGTGATGACGCCGGGGCAGTTCGGGCCGATCAGGCGGCACTTGCTGTCGACCAGCGCGCGCTTCACCTTCATCATGTCGAGGACCGGGATGCCCTCGGTGATGCAGATGATCAGCTCGACCTCGGCGTCGATCGCCTCGAGGATGGAGTCGGCGGCGAAGGGCGGCGGCACGTAGATCACCGAGGCGTTGGCCTCGGTCTTGTGCACGGCTTCGTGGACCGAGTTGAAGACCGGCAGGCCGAGGTGCTCCTGACCGCCCTTGCCGGGGGTCACGCCGCCGACCATCTTGGTGCCGTAGGCGATGGCCTGCTCGGAGTGGAAGGTGCCCTGCGAGCCGGTGAAGCCCTGACAGATGACTTTGGTGTTTTCGTCGACGAGGACTGCCATTGGTGGCGTTCTCCTTATTGGGCCGCGTGCGCGCGGCGCATGTTTTGAGACGGCGCCGCGAGACGCGGGCCGATGACACGACAAGACAGCGCGCAGCCCTGCGGCGCGCACTGTCCGGAATGCTCAGACGTGAGAAGGTAAGGCGTTACTGCCCGTCGTGCCCCGCGACCTCGTCCAGCACCCGTGCCAGCAGGAGCGCGACGCCCCCGAGGATCAGCGAGCGACCGAGCGAGTCCGTCACGTTGGTGGGCGCGAAGGCCTGCACCCCGTCCCGACCGCGCTGCGCCGCACGGCGCAGACGGCTGCGACGCGGACCGTCGCCCATGCGATTGGGCGGCGGCACGTGTCCGAGGCGAGGTTTGGCAATCAACAGCGCCGCGCCGATCGCCAGCAGACCGCCGGCATAGGCCACCGGCATCAGCCGGTCGCGACTGGCGGGAAGCGCCTTGTTGGACAGGGTGGGCAGGTTGGTGCGGCCGGGCAGCTTGATCGACATGACGGGACTCTCCTTTCGGGAGGCAACCCGCCAGGCCCGCGGAGTGTTCCGCGAAAAGCGTGATATGCTGCATCGACCGCATCAGGCTCAGCCCTTGACCGCCTTCACGATCTTCTCGGCACCGTCGGACAGGTTGTCGGCGGCGATCACGTCGAGACCGGACTCGTTGATGATCTTCTTGCCGAGCTCCACGTTGGTACCCTCGAGGCGAACCACCAGCGGAACTTGCAGGCCGACTTCCTTAACCGCGGCGATCACGCCCTCGGCGATGACGTCGCAGCGCATGATGCCGCCGAAGATGTTCACGAGGATGCCTTTGACGTTGTCGTCAGAGGTGATGATCTTGAACGCCTCGGTCACCTTCTCCTTGGTCGCGCCGCCACCCACGTCGAGGAAGTTGGCCGGCTCGCCGCCGTAGAGCTTGATGATGTCCATGGTCGCCATGGCCAGGCCTGCGCCGTTCACCATGCAGCCGATCTCGCCGTCGAGCGCGATGTAGTTCAGGTCGTGCTGCGAGGCCGCGAGTTCCTTCGGGTCTTCCTCGGTCTCGTCCCGCAGGCCGACGATGTCGGGGTGACGGTAGAGCGCGTTGGAGTCGAAGCCCGCCTTGCAGTCGAGGCACTTGATCTCACCGGAGGTGGTCAGGATCAGCGGGTTGATCTCCAGCATCTCCATGTCCTTCTCGGTGAACATGCGGTAGAGATTGCCGAGCAGGTTCGAGCACTGGCGCACCGCCTTGCCTTCGAGGCCGAGGGCAAAAGCGACGCGGCGGCCGTGGAAGCCCTGGTAGCCGACGGCCGGGTCGATCGAGAAGGAGAGGATCTTCTCGGGGGTCGAGGCTGCGACCTCCTCGATGTCCATGCCGCCTTCGGTCGAGCAAACGATCGAGACGCGCGAGGTGACGCGGTCGACCAGCAGCGCGAGGTAGAATTCGGAGGTGATGTCCGAGCCGTCCTCGATGTAGATGCGGTTGACCTGCTTGCCTGCCGGGCCGGTCTGGTGGGTCACCAGCGTGTGGCCGAGCATCCGGTTGGCTTCGTCGGCGGCTTCTTCCACCGACTTGGCGAGGCGGACACCGCCCTTTTCACCGGCTTCGTGTTCCTTGAAGGAGCCCTTGCCGCGACCACCTGCGTGGATCTGCGCCTTCACGACCCAGAGCGGGCCGTCGAGCTCGCCTGCGGCGGTCTTGGCGTCGTTGGCCGTCAGCACGATACGGCCGTCGGAGACCGGGCAGCCATAGTCGCGCAGAAGCGCCTTCGCCTGATATTCATGGATGTTCATGAAAGAATCTTCCCGTCTTGCTGCGATTTCCCTGCCGGTATAGCCATGCATATCGGCGCGCGTTAATCGAAATATTGCGCGATGGGGCGAATTGCGAGCAATTTTTGCCGTTTGTGATCACAGCTTTTGGAGGCGTGATCACAAATCTCGGCGAAGCTCCGCCGTGTTAGCGTTCCCGCTTAGAATCACGTGATTCCGGCCATGCGGGCTTTGCGATTGCCGCGTCTGGCCGTCGCCGATAACGAAGGGGAAAGCAGTCGGAGGGCAGGCGGTGAGCTATCTTCAGAGGTCCGGACCGGACCGGATCGACCCCGAGGCGGTGCCGGTGGTGGCGCTCGCCCACAACGAAGAGAACATCCTCGCGGAGTTCCTGCGGCACTATCGCGGGCTCGGCAGGGTCAGCTTTCTGATCGTTGACGACCGCTCGACCGACGGCACCGCCGCGCTGCTGGCGGCGCAGCCCGACGTGACCGTGTTCCACCCGGTCGAGGGCTCGACCTATCGCGAGCACAAGCAGCTCTGGCGCTCGGAACTGCTCGACGCCCATGCCGACGGGCGCTGGTGCCTGGTGCCGGATCTCGACGAGCATTTCGTCTTTGCCGGGCCGCCCGAGATGGATCTGCAGGGCTATATCGCGGCGCTCGATGCCGAGGGCGCCGAAGCCGTCGCGACGCTGATGATCGACATGTATGACGACCGCCCGCTCGGCGATCACGTCTTTCCCGACGGCAGCGGCCGCTCGCTCGCCGAAAGTTTCCCGTGGTTCGACGGTCCGGCGCCGTTTCCCGGTGGCTATGTCATGCGCCCGGTGACGCGGGCCACGTCGCGCAGCTTTCCGACGCCGCCGATCGCCTTCATCGGCGGAGCGCGGCACCGGCTGTTCTACCCCGAGCCCACCCCCACCGGGCCGGTCTCGCGCTGGGTGGCGATGCATCGCTTCGGCTTTGACCGGGCTGTGAACGCGCGTCGTAGCCGGCTGTCGCGCAAGGTGGCCAAAAGGCTGTTTCACGGCACCCTCAACTGCACCAAGCTCGGGCTTCTGCGCTGGCGGACGGGCTTTGCCTTCAACGGCGGGGCGCATCGGCTCGACGCGAAGATTCCGGTTTCGGAAAGCATCGCGGCGTTTCTGCACTATCCCTTCACGCGCGGACGCGCGGGGATCGAGTATATCGCGAAGCGGGGGCAGCACGCCGATGGCTCGGGCCATTACAAGCGGTTGCTGGAAGGGGAGGGGCTGGCGCGGTCGCCGGTCTTTGCCGGATCGAAGCGCTATGCGGGGCCGCAGGATCTGGCCGGGCTGATCCGCGGGGTGCCGGGGCGCTGAGGCGCGCCCCGGCGAAAAGGCTTACGCGAGCGAGCCGTCGATGCCCTTGCAGGCCTCGACAAGGCCCTTCACGGCGTTGACCGAGGTGTCGAACATCTCTTGCTCTTCCTTGTTGAGCTTGATGTTCATGATCTTCTCGACACCGCCGGCACCGATCACGGTGGGCACGCCGACATACATGTCGGAGACGCCGAGGTCGCCGTCGCAATAGGCGGCGCAGGGCAGGACGCGCTTCTGGTCCTTGAGGTAGGCTTCCGCCATCTCGATGGCCGAGGTCGCGGGTGCGTAGAAGGCCGAGCCGGTCTTCAGCAGGCCGACGATCTCGGCGCCGCCGTCACGGGTGCGCTGCACGATGGCGTCGAGCTTCTCCTGGGTGGTCCAGCCCATCTCGACGAGGTCCGGCAGCGGAACGCCGGCGACGGTCGAGTAGCGCACCGACGGCACCATGGTGTCGCCGTGGCCGCCGAGCACGAAGGCGGTCACGTCCTTCATCGACACGTTGAACTCGGTCGCGAGGAAGTGGCGGAAGCGCGCGCTGTCGAGCACGCCGGCCATGCCGCAGACCTTGTTCGCGGGCAGGCCCGAGAACTTCTGCAGGGCCCAGACCATCGCGTCGAGCGGGTTGGTGATGCAGATCACGAAGGCGTCGGGCGCGTTGTCGCGGATGCCTTCGCCGACCGACTTCATCACCTTGAGGTTGATGCCCAGCAGGTCGTCGCGGCTCATGCCCGGCTTGCGCGGCACGCCGGCGGTGACGATGCAGACGTCGGCGCCGGCGATGTCGGCGTAGTCCTGGGTGCCCTTCAGCGTGGCGTCGAAGCCTTCCGAGGGACCGGACTCGGCGATGTCGAGCGCCTTGCCCTCGGGGGTGCCTTCGGCGATGTCGAAGAGAACAACGTCACCCAGTTCCTTGAGGGCAGCGAGGTGGGCGAGGGTGCCGCCGATCTGTCCCGCGCCGATCAGGGCGATCTTGGGTCTGGCCATGGATCTATCTCCGCTCCATTTGTGAATTCCGACGTTTGCGTAAGGGTTTGCCCGGCCACGCGCAAGGGTGCTGCACGGCAGCATGACGCGCTCGCGCCCGCGAGGAGGCGCGTTTGATTGCGCTAAAGACAAGAAAATCGAAGGGTTAGAGCGGCCCTGCCAAGATGCGCGCAATGCGGGTTTTCAGCCGCCCGAGCTGCGATCAGGGGTCGGAATGCCGCGACTGCGCGCGTTTTGAACGATTCTTGCGCCAGCTTCCGCGCGCGCGTTGCGGATCATGCGTCGGAGTCGGAGGAGGGCAGCGGTTCGGCCAAAGTCTCGAAGGATTGACCGCTCGCGATCAGGCAGGTGAGCCCCGCGCCGGAGGTGATGGTGATGGTCCAGCTGCCGGTTTCGTCCGAGGCAAAGACCTCGACCAGCGCGTTCTCGCCGTTGAGCCCGCTGCTTTGACGGGTCTCGCCATAGGTGTCGGCCAGCTTGCGCAGCACTGTCTCGCGTGGGGCGCAGGCCGGGATTTGCGCCTGCAGGATCTGCGGCGCAAGCAGCGCCCCCAAGGCCACGATGGCCATTACTGTCGTCACTCTCATCGCCTTGCCCCTTCCGGATGCGGGTCCTGTCCCTCCGAACGCGTGGCGCGCCCCTGCCGGCGTAGCCTCTGCCCCTGCCGGAAAGGCTGACGGGCATTGCTCAAGGAAAGGTTAACGACGCGGCGCAGCGGCATCGGAGCGCCGTACGGCACCAAGGTCGCGGCGCTTTTTTCTGCATTGCGGCGCAAATGCCCTTGCACTTTTCGCAAAATACTGAGCATTTTCGCGCAACTTTATTTCTTCTTGAGGGAGGAGACTCATGGACCTCACGATGCGCCCCTACCGCTCGGTGCTGTATATTCCCGGCTCCAAGGACCGCGCGCTCGACAAGGCGCGCACGCTGCCGGTCGACGCCATCATCTTCGATCTGGAGGACGCGGTCTCGCCGGGCGAGAAGGAAGCCGCGCGCGAGACGCTGGCGCAGGCACTGCGTCAGGGCGGCTACGGCAAGCGCACCAAGATCGTCCGTATCAACGGGCTCGACACCCACTGGGGCCGCGAGGACGCTGCGGCGGCCAATGACATGGATTGCGACGCGGTGCTGCTTCCCAAGGTCGAAAGCCCCGAGCAGCTCGACGCGTTGGCCAAGCTAACCGACAAGCCGCTATGGGCGATGATGGAGACGCCGCGCGGCATCCTCAATGCCGCCGCCATCGGCGCGCATGAGCAGCTCTGGGGCATGGTCATGGGCACCAACGATCTCGCCAAGGAGCTGAACTCGCGCTTCCGGCCCGACCGTCTGGCGATGCAGGCCTCGCTCGGTATGTGCCTGCTGGCGGCCAAGGCCACTGGCTGCGTCATCGTCGACGGCGTCTATAATGCGTTCAAGGATGACGAGGGGCTGAAGGCGGAATGCGATCAGGGGCGCGACATGGGCTTCGACGGCAAGACCCTGATCCACCCGGCGCAGGTTGCCGTGACCAACGCCGCCTTTGCGCCGACCGAAGCCGAGATCGACCTCGCCCGCCGCCAGATCGAGGCCTTCGAGGAGGCCGAGAAGCAGGGGCAGGGGGTTGCGGTGGTCGACGGCAAGATCGTCGAGAACCTGCATGTCGCCACCGCCCAGACGCTGCTGGCCAAGGCGGAAGCCATTGCCGCCATGGCGGAATGATCGCAGGGTGACGGGAAAGAGACCCGACCAAAGGAGACACCCATGGTCCTGCTCATTCTCGGCGTCGCGCTCTGGTGGGGCGCGCACCTGTTCAAGCGGCTGGCCCCGGCGCAGCGCGCCGCCCTTGGCGACAAGGGCAAGGGCCCGGTCGCGCTGGCGCTGCTCGCCTCGGTGCTGCTGATGATCTTCGGCTACCGCATGGCCGATGGCGCGATCTTCTGGGCGCGTCATCCGGCCACGGTGGGCATCAACAACCTGCTGATGGTGGCCGCGCTCTACCTGACCTCGCCGGGCCCCAAGAAGGGCGCGCTGCTGTACAAGATGCGCCACCCGATGCTGGCGGGCTTCCTGCTCTGGACGATCGCGCATCTGCTGGTGAACGGAGACGTGCCGTCCTTCGTGCTGTTCGGCGGGCTGGGCCTCTGGGCCATCGTCGAGATCGTGGTGATCAACCGCGCCGAGCCGGACTGGACGCCGCCCGCGAAGGGCAGCATCGGCAAGGACGCCATGTTCCTCGCGATCAGCGTCGTCCTGCTCTTCGTGATCGGCTTCATCCACACCTGGCTCGGCTATCCGACCTTCGGTTAATGAACTGGAAAGACATATGAAACTTTACCGCTTCCTCTCCGAGGACGACACCTCGGCCTTCTGTCACAAGGTCACCGCGGCGCTCAACAAGGGCTGGGAGCTGCACGGCGATCCGACCTATGCCTTCGACGCCGCCAACGGCGTGATGCGCTGCGGTCAGGCGGTGACCAAGGAGGTCGAGGGCACCTACACCCCCGACACCAAGCTGGGAGAGCAGTGATGGCCAAGACCAATCCGGGACGGTTCTTCGAGGATTACAGCGTCGGTCAGGTGATCGAGCACGCGGTGCCGCGCACCGTCTCGGGCGGGGAGCGGGCGCTTTACCATGCGCTCTACCCCGCCCGGCACGCGCTCTACTCCTCCGACGCCTTCGCTCAGGCCTGCGGCCTGCCGGCCTCGCCGATCGACGATCTGGCGGCGTTTCACGTGGTGTTCGGCAAGACCGTGCCGGATGTCTCGCTCAACGCGGTGGCCAACCTGGGCTATGCCGAGGGGCGCTGGCTGGCGCCGGTCTATGCCGGCGACACGCTGCGCTCGTCGTCGGAGGTGATCGGGCTCAAGCAGAACTCCAACGGCAAGACCGGCGTGGTCTATGTGCGGACCACCGGCACGAACCAGCGCGGCGAGACCGTGATGGAGTATTGCCGCTGGGTGATGGTCCGCAAGAACGACCTCGACGCGCCGGCGCCCGAGACGGTGCTGCCGGAGCTGAAGAAAGTGCTGGCGCCCGAGGATCTGGTGATCCCCGAGGGGCTGAGCTTCGAGGGCTATGATTTCACCCTTGCCGGCGAGCCGCATCGCTGGGGCGATTACGAGGTCGGCGAGACCATCGATCACGTCGATGGCGTCACCATCGAGGAGGCCGAGCACATGATGGCGACGCGCCTGTGGCAGAACACCGCCAAGGTGCATTTCGACGCCACCTTCCGCCCCGACGGCCAGCGCCTGATCTATGGCGGGCACGTGATCTCGATGGCCCGCGCGCTGAGCTTCAACGGGCTCGCCAACGCGCAGATGATCGTCGGTCTCAATGGTGGGGCGCATGCCAACCCGTGCTTCTCGGGCGATACCGTGAAGGCGTGGTCCGAGGTGCTCGACAAGGCCGACACCGATGCGCCGGGCGTCGGCGCGATCCGGCTCCGGCTGGTGGCGACCAAGGGCGGCGCGCCGTTCGAACTGCGCGGCGAAGATGGCAAGTACAAGCCCGAGGTTCTGCTCGATCTCGATTATTGGGCGCTCATGCCGCAATAAGTCGCAGCAAATGGTTAACCTTTTGTTACCCTGATTGTTTCCTCTCCGCTAAACTCGCCTTGCGGGGAGGAGATTCGGATACCGCCAGGAGGAACGACCATGGCTGCTTCACCCTTGCCGCACGGCACCAGGGACGTACTTGATATGCCCTCGAGCGAAATTCCCAGCGCCATCAGCCGTCTGACCAAGGATCGCAAGCTCAGCGGATTGGTCTCGCGCATTCATCGCGATCTGCACTCGAATGACCCGGCGCGCCGGAGTCAGGGGGCGCTCGCGCTGAAGCGTCTGGGGTTCCCCGAGTAACATTCCGACCGAAGAATTGTGGTTCCCGACAGAATCAAATTCTGCGACTGCATCGTCGTGCACGATGTTAGCGCAGAAGATGTGATCACACTTTTTCGCGTGTGATCACAGATCACGTGGATTTTTCATCAAAGCGATCAAAAAACGCGCCTGCTGCCGCTGCACGCTGGTGACAGGGGTGCAAAAAAACCGCTAGAACGCCGTCATAAGGGAACCGAAAGGACTAGCCATGGCCGAAGCTAAACGGATCGAGCGCCCGCTCTCCCCCTTCATGTTCGTACAGTATTATCGCTTGCAGCTCACCGCGGTGACCTCGGTGATGATCCGGATCACCGGGAACGCCCTGATGGTGGCGACCTTCCTCGTGGTCTGGTGGTTGCTCGCGCTTGCCGCGGGGCCCGAAGCCTTCGAGACCGCCGAGTGGTGGATCACCTCGTGGGTGGGCAATCTGGTGATGTTCGGATCGCTCTGGGCGGTCTGGTATCACTACCTCGGTGGCCTGCGTCACCTGGTCTTCTGCAGTCATTGTCTGGCCCGTGAAACTACTGGA
>NZ_JBYNAH010000066.1:11204-22555 GCF_059781815.1 Salipiger sp.
ACATCGAAACCGCCGAAAAGCTCGGCTGGGCCTGCGTTTACGGATCGGTCGTCCTGACCATCCTCACCGTCATCATCTACTGGATCTGAGGGAGGCACGACCGATGCGTTACCTGACCGACCGCAAGCGCGCCGTTGGCAAGGGCTCGGCCCATCACGGCGCCGACCACCACTGGTTCATGATCGTGAGCTCCGTCGCGCTGGCCTTCATGCTGCCGACATGGCTCATCGTCTTCGGCCGCGCGCTGGGCTCCGGCTATGACGCCGCGCTGGCCACCATGTCGCGCCCGTTCCCGGCCATCCTCACCGCGCTGGTGCTGATCGTGGGGATGATCCACTTTCACAAGGGCGCCCGCGTGATGATCGAGGATTACACCGGCGGCACCACCCGCAAGCTGCTGATCATGGCCTTTGTCGGCTTCGCCTACGTGATGATGGCCTGCGGCATCTTCGCCCTCGTCAAGATCGCGCTCTGAGACAGGAAGACCAGAAAATGGCTGCATACGAATACGAGACGCATAATTATGACGTCGTGGTCGTCGGGGCCGGCGGCGCCGGCCTGCGCGCCACGCTCGGATGTGCCGAAGCGGGCCTGCGCACGGCCTGCGTGACCAAGGTCTTCCCGACCCGCTCCCACACCGTCGCCGCACAGGGCGGCATCGCCGCGTCGCTGTCCAACATGGGCCCCGACAACTGGCAATGGCACATGTACGACACCGTCAAGGGCTCGGACTGGCTCGGCGACACCGACGCGATGGAATACCTCGCGCGCTCGGCGCCCGCCGCGGTCTACGAACTCGAGCATTACGGCGTGCCGTTCTCGCGCACCGAGGAAGGCAAGATCTACCAGCGCCCCTTCGGCGGCCACACCACCGAGTTCGGTGAAGGCCCGCCGGTGCAGCGCACCTGTGCCGCCGCCGACCGGACCGGCCACGCCATCCTGCACACGCTCTACGGCCAGTCGCTGAAGAACAACGCCGAGTTCTACATCGAGTATTTCGCCATCGACCTCATCATGAGCGACGACGGCGTCTGCCAGGGCGTGGTCTGCTGGAAGCTCGACGACGGCACCTTCCACGTGTTCAACGCCAAGATGGTCGTGCTCGCCACCGGCGGCTATGGCCGGGCCTATTTCTCGGCCACCTCGGCCCACACCTGCACCGGCGACGGCGGCGGCATGGTGGCCCGTGCGGGCCTGGCGCTGCAGGACATGGAGTTCGTGCAGTTCCACCCGACCGGCATCTACGGCTCGGGCTGCCTGATCACCGAGGGTGCCCGCGGTGAAGGCGGCTACCTGACCAACTCGGAAGGCGAGCGCTTCATGGAGCGCTATGCCCCCACCTACAAGGACCTCGCGCCGCGCGACTACGTCTCGCGCTCGATGACCATGGAGATCCGCGAAGGCCGCGGTGTGGGCGAGCATGGCGACCACATCCACCTGAACCTCTCGCACCTGCCGGCCGAGGCGCTGGCCGAGCGCCTGCCGGGGATCTCGGAATCGGCGAAGATCTTCGCCGGCGTCGACGTCACCAAGGAGCCGATCCCGGTTCTGCCGACGGTGCACTACAACATGGGCGGCATCCCGACCAACTACTGGGGCGAGGTGCTGAACCCGACCGCCGAGGATCCCAACGCCGTGGTGCCGGGCCTGATGGCCGTGGGCGAGGCGGGCTGTGCCTCGGTGCACGGTGCCAACCGTCTCGGCTCCAACTCGCTGATCGACCTCGTGGTCTTCGGCCGCGCCGCCGCGATCCGCGCCGGCGAGGTGGTCGACCGCGCCGCGCCGATCCACGCGCTGAACCAGCCGTCGGTGGACAAGGCCTTCGATCGCTTTGACGGGCTGCGCTACGCCGAGGGCGCCACGCCGACCGCCGAGCTGCGCCTCGAGATGCAGCGCACCATGCAGGCCGACGCGGCGGTGTTCCGTACCGATAAGACCCTCAAGGAGGGCGTCGAGAAGATGACCGCGATCGCCGGCAAGATGGGCGACCTCAAGGTCTCGGACCGCTCGCTGGTGTGGAACTCGGATCTCATGGAGACCCTCGAGCTGACCAACCTGATGCCCAACGCGCTCGCCACCATCGTGGGCGCCGAGGCGCGCAAGGAAAGCCGCGGGGCCCACGCCCACGAGGATTACCCCGAGCGCGACGACGAGAACTGGCGCATCCACACGATCAGCCGCGTCGACGACACCCAGGTGACTCTGAGCCACCGCCCGGTCATCGTCGATCCGCTGACCACCGAGGACAGCGGCGGCATCAGCCTCGCCAAGATCGCGCCGAAAGCCCGCACCTTCTGATGCGAGCGGCCTGCGCCCTCCTGCTGCTGCCGCTCGCTTCGTGCGGGCCCCAGACGGCCGATCCTGTGACGAAATGCATGTTCCAGGTGAAGCCCGAAGGGTCCTACGAATACGGCAGCGGCGCCTACCCGGTGGTGACGCCGGGGCAGGGAGGAACGCAGGCCGGCGCCGACGCGGTCAACGCCTGCATCATGGCGCGGCGCGACGGGGCGCCGGCCCCCACGACACCGGCACCGCAGAGCACCGCTGCGCTGCCGCAATCCACGACCGAGCGCTACGCCGAGAACGGCACCACCGTGCGCAGCTACACCTACGGCACGCCGCCCGCGTCGAAGACGCCGGTCACGGTGAGCCGCAGCGCGTATGAAAGCGCCGGCTGCCCGGTGGGGGTGAGCGGCATGTACCGGGGGACGCTGCTATGCCGCGACTGAGCGCTGCGTTCGTGACCGGCCTGCTGCTGGCGGGGTGCGCTGCCGAGGACATCCCGCGCAATCTTGGGCCGGTGCAGGTTCTGCCGCCTGCGGCGCTGACCTTGAACGAGCAGGTGGCGGCCAATGCGGTCGCGCCGATCCTCGCGCGCAAGGCGCCCTCCGTGCCGACCGACACCGCCGTCGCCTGCACGCTGACCTATGCCAGCCGCGGCCAGATCGACGCGCTGGCGCAGAACTCCGCGCTCGGCCAGACCGAGCTCAACGACGATATTGTGACCGACATTCTCTTCACCCGGGGCACCCGCGAATGCATGAGTGAGAACCTCATCGACCGCGTGCTGTTCTAGGAGACCCGACTTGCGCAAGACCCTGATCCTCACCCTTCTGCTCGCCGCCTGCTCTGCCCAGAGCCAGGACGCGATCGCCCGCAACGCGGCGCGCTCGACGGTGACCAAGATCGTGGTGGATCGCTTCCCCGGTGCGCCGGTCGAGCCGGTGCTCGACTGCATCATCGACAACGCCAACGCGACGCAGATCTACGCGCTCGCCGCCGATACGGTGACCGGCCCGACCGAAAGCTCGATCCGCATCGTCGCCGAGGTGGTGCAGCAGCCCGAGACCATCAGCTGCCTGAGCTCGACGGGGCTCGCGGCGGCGCTGTCGCAGACGGGGGCGGGATGATGCGGATCGTCGCCCACAAAAGAATGTTCCCTGCGGCGCGTTTCGCGCCGACCCGAAATTTTGTATGGTCCGGTAAGTCGTCCGGGCCGGACCTTGCCAACCCATAGACTCACCGAAAGGAAAGCAGAGGCTCGCCATGGTTCAGTTCACGCTTCCGAAGAACTCCCGCATCCGTACCGGCAAGACCTGGCCGAAACCGGATGGCGCGACCAACGTGCGCGCGTTCAAGATCTATCGCTGGGATCCCGACACCGGTGAGAACCCCCGGGTCGACACCTACTATCTCGACATGGACAAGTGCGGCCCGATGGTTCTGGACGCGCTCATCAAGATCAAGAACGAGGTCGACCCGACGCTGACCTTCCGCCGCTCCTGCCGCGAAGGCATCTGTGGCTCCTGCGCGATGAACATCGACGGCATCAACACGCTGGCCTGCATCTACGGTCTCGACGAGATCAGCGGCGACGTGAAGGTCTACCCGCTGCCGCACATGCCGGTGGTCAAGGACCTGATCCCGGACCTCACCCACTTCTACGCCCAGCACGCCTCGATCATGCCGTGGCTCGAGACCAAGACCAACCGCCCCGAGAAGGAGTGGAAGCAGTCCATCGAGGACCGCAAGAAGCTCGACGGTCTGTATGAGTGCGTGATGTGCGCGTCCTGCTCGACTTCCTGCCCGAGCTACTGGTGGAACTCCGACCGCTACCTCGGACCGGCGGCGCTGCTGCACGCCTACCGCTGGATCATCGACAGCCGCGACGAGGCCACCGGCGAGCGTCTGGATGCGCTCGAGGACCCGTTCAAGCTTTATCGCTGCCACACCATCATGAACTGCACCAAGACCTGCCCGAAGGGTCTGAACCCGGCGAAATCCATCGCCGAGATCAAGAAGATGCTGCTGAACCGCGTCGTCTGATCGCAGCATGGTCGCATGACAGTAACGCCGTTCCCCTCGGGGAGCGGCGTTTTCCGTTACCGAGGGGCTTCAGGCGCGGGTGACGGAGACGCTTTGCGAGATCAGCGTCGCGGGGGCCTGGCTCTCCATGAAGGCGATGTCATAGGCATCGCGCCCCACGGCGATCAGCGCGAGGCTGTCGGCGCGGCACATGCCGGTGGGATCGACGAGGTGCCAGCCATCCTCGAGCCAGACCTGCGCCACGGCGTGGAAATCTTGCGGCGTGACGTCGGGCCCGTAGGCCGAGCCCGCCCGTGCAGGGATCTGCGCCGCCCGCACCATGGCGCAGAACAGGTGCACGTAGTCGCGGCAGACGCCCTGCCGCCCGGCGAAGGTCTCGAGCACGTTGGTGTCGGAATCCGAGCTGCCGGGCACATAGGAGAGCTCGGCCTCGATCCAGTCGCGGATCGCGGCGACCTTCTGCCCGCCGGGCAGGTGGCCGAAGCGCTTCTCGACGAAAGCCACGAACTTGTCCGACTGGCAGTAGCGCGAGGGTCGGATGAAGGGCGCGGCCTCGGCGGTCAGGCGATGCAGCGGCAACGCCGCAAGCCCGTCGAGCGACGGCGCGGCGCGGGTGATCTCGACCAGCGCCCGGTAGCCCAGGCGCATCTGCTCACCGGGGATCTGTGCCCAGATCCGCTCGCCCACGCCGCAATCGCCCTCGATGCGGGTGATCGTGGCATCGCCGAGATCGAGGCTCTCGCTGAGAATGGTCTGCCCCTCGGTCCGCGCCGCCTCGAGCACCAGTGCCACGGTGTTGGGCTCGGTGAAGGTGTAGTGCATCTCTACGTCGATCGACACGCGCATCGGAATCGTCCTTCTTGGCTCGGTCTGAGGGGAGGGCGCGGCGCCTTCATGGACCACGCTACAGCATCTCCGCGCTCCCTGTCCGGATTCGGAATGCGTTGCAACCGGAAGGCGGGGCGTGTGCGCGATCATCGTGCGGACCCAGCGGAAACATGCATCCAGTGCATTTCGCACTTGCAGCAAACGGGGGTGTGCTGCGCTGCAGCAAGGACTATCTAGGGCTTGTAAGGGGAGGAAAGACGGACACGACACCGAAAGGCCAACCCGATGCAAGACCAGACCCAACAGCAGATCGACGCCGCCGAGGCCCTCGCCATCCTCGAGCAGGCCTATGCCTATTACCAGCCGGAGCCGGTTCTGGTGCACGACGCCGACCGCGTCGTCGATGAAGAGCCCGGCACCTGCGCCTACTATCAGGCCGCCTGAGGGCTGGCCTGCCGGGAAGGCAGAGCTAGAATTCCCTCATGGTTTCTGAACTCCCCGAACGAGGCCCACGGTGATCTTCGCTGTTGGCCTCGTTGTTGCATTCATCATCCTGCTGGTCTTCAACATGAAGAACCGCGACCGCCGGCTGTGCCGCTGGCGCGAGTACCGGCAGGGTGAGACCAGCCAGTGGCGCTGCATTCACTGCGGCGCGACCACGGAAGGCACCCCAGGCGAGGCGCCGAAACTCTGTTTCCGCGACCGCGGCTGAGACGGGCCAGACGGCCTGCGCTGCCCGTCTATTCTCCAGATTTTTAGCTGTGATCCGATCCATCGCGCGATCCGGTGCCCGCTGCGGCGGCACCGGGCGCTCGCGCATGGACATCCCCGGTTTTTCCGTTAACCCTTGCCCGCAACGCCGGGCGCAAGACCCGGCAGGGGATAAGGGAAGAGAACAGGGAGTTCCGGAATGTCCATGAAAACGCTTCTCGCCGCGGCGAGCCTCGTGGCGATGGCCGCCAGCGCGCAGGCCGAGGTCAAGATCGGCATGATCACCACCCTCTCGGGCGGCGGCGCCAGCCTCGGCATCGACACCCGCGACGGCTTCATGCTGGCGATGGAGGCCGCGGGCCGCGACGATATCGAGGTGATCATCGAGGATGACCAGCGCAAGCCTGACGTGGCGGTGCAGCTGGCCGACAAGATGATCCAGTCCGAGAAGGTCGACATCCTGACCGGCATCGTCTGGTCGAACCTCGCCATGGCGGTGGTCCCGGCGGCGACGGCGCAGGGCAAGTTCTACCTCTCGACCAACGCGGCGCCGGCGATGCTGGCCGGGAAAGGCTGCCACCCCAATTACTTCTCGGTCTCCTACCAGAACGACAACCTGCACGAGGCCGCCGGCGCCTATGCCAAGTCGGAGGGCTATACCAAGCCCTTCATCATGGCGCCCAACTACCCGGCCGGTCAGGACAGCCTGAACGGCTTCAAGCGCTTCTACGGCGGTGAGCTGGCGGGCGAGGTCTATACCAAGCTCGGCCAGACCGATTACGCCGCCGAGATCGCCCAGATCCGCGCCTCGGGCGCCGACAGCATCTTCTTCTTCCTGCCCGGCGGCATGGGGATCTCGTTCCTCAAGCAATATGCCGACAGCGGCGTCGAGCTGCCGGTGATGGGCCCGGCCTTCTCCTTCGATCAGGCCATCCTGCAGGCGGTAGGCGAGGCTGCGATGGGCGTCAAGAACGGCTCCAACTGGTCCAAGGATCTCGACAACGCGGCCAACGCCGCCTTCGTTTCGGGCTTCGAGGAGAAATACGGCCGCCTGCCGTCGCTCTACGCCTCCTATGGCTACGACACCGCCAACCTGCTGCTCTCGGCCCTCGAGACCGCCGAGCCCTCGGATGCCGAGGCCTTCCGCGCGGCGCTGAAGGCGGCGGATTTCGACAGCGTGCGCGGCAAGTTCAGCTTCGA
The DNA here is from genome assembly GCF_059781815.1 of Salipiger sp. Taxonomy (NCBI): domain Bacteria; kingdom Pseudomonadati; phylum Pseudomonadota; class Alphaproteobacteria; order Rhodobacterales; family Roseobacteraceae; genus Salipiger; species Salipiger sp. The sequence goes on from NZ_JBYNAH010000066.1 coordinate 18,270, forward strand.
TACCAACCAGCACCCGATCCAAGACATCTACATCCGCGAGGTCATCAAGGAGGGTGAGGTCTACACCAACAAGATCGTCGCCACCGCGCTTGAGGACCGCTCTTCGGCCTATGTCGACGAGTGCTCGATGAACTGATCCTGCGGGGGCCCGCGACTTCGGGCCCCCGACACGACGAAGGCCCCCGATGTCCCCGATCCTGCTTGCTGAACAGGTCCTGAACGGCCTGCAATCCGGCGTCATGCTGTTTCTCATGGCCGCCGGGCTGACGCTGATCTTCGGCGTCATGGGGCTGATCAACCTCGCGCATGGCTCGCTCTACATGATCGGCGCCTTTGCCGCCGCCGCGGTGGCGGGCGCCACCGGCTCCTTCGCGCTGGCGCTGGTGGCGGCGCTCGCCGCCGCCGCTGCTGCCGGGGCGCTGATCGAGCTGGTGGTGATCCGCAGGCTCTATGCCCGCGACCATCTCGATCAGGTGCTGGCCACCTTCGCGCTGATCCTGATCCTGTCGGAAGGCACGCGCTGGGTCTTCGGCTCCTTTCCGCTCTATCTCAACATGCCGCCTGCGCTCTCGGGCACCGTGAGCCTGCCCGGCGGCATCGTCTACCCGGTCTACCGGCTGGCGCTGATCGCCGTGGGCATCGCGGTGGCGCTGGGGCTGTGGTGGCTCAACGCCCGCACCCGTCTCGGCATCCGCATCCGCGCCGGCGAGAACGACCGCGAGATGATCGCGGCGCTCGGCGTCGATATCTCGAAGCTCTACACGCTGGTCTTTGCCATCGGCGCGGCGCTGGCAGGGCTGGCGGGGGCGCTGGTCGGCGCCATCCAGTCGGTGCAGGTCGGCATGGGCGAGCCGGTGCTGATCCTTGCCTTCGTGGTGATCGTGATCGGCGGCATCGGCTCGATCAAGGGCGCGCTGATCGGGTCGCTTCTGGTGGGGCTGACCGACACGCTGGGCGGGGTGCTGCTGCCCGAGCTCTTCAAGCTCTTCACCGATCCCGCCACCGCCGCCGCCACCGGCTCCGCCTTTGCCTCGATGGCGATCTACGTGCTGATGGCCGGCGTGCTGATCTGGCGGCCCACCGGCCTCTTCGGAGCACGGGCATGAGCCGCGAACGCCTGCTGAACGGCGCGCTGCTGCTGGCGCTGATCCTGATCCCGGCCTGGGCGCTCTATGCCGACGAGCCCTTCACCATCACGCTCGCCACCCGCGCAGTGATCTTTGCGCTGGCCGCGGTGGGGCTCAACATCGCGCTGGGGCTCGGCGGGCTGGTGAGCCTCGGGCACGCGGTGTTCTTCGGCATAGGCGGCTATGCCATGGGCATCCTCGCCAGCCACGCGCAGAGCTACACACCGCTGATCGAGTGGCCTTTCGTGATCGAGGGCACGAAATCGATGCCGGTGATCTGGCTGGTGGCGATCGTGGCCTCTTCGTGCGCTGCGCTGCTCATCGGCCTTCTGAGCCTGCGCACCTCGGGGGTCTATTTCATCATGATCACCCTGGCCTTCGGGCAGATGATGTATTTCTTCGCCATCTCCTGGCCCGCCTATGGCGGCGAGGACGGGCTGTCGATCTACGTGCGCAACGGCTTTCCGGGCCTCAACACGCTCGACCCGATCCAGTTCTACGGCCTCTGCCTCGCGCTCCTGTGCCTCGTGCTGGCCTTCAACGCGCGGCTCATGCGCTCGCCCTTCGGGCTGGCGCTCAACGCCGCGCGGCAGGTGCCCGAGCGGGTGCGCGCGGTAGGGCTCGACCCGCGGCGGCTGCAGCTCGTAGCGCTGGTGATTTCTGGCGCCATCACCGGGCTTGCGGGCGCGCTCTTCGCCGATCTCAACCGCTTTGTCTCGCCGACCATGCTGAGCTGGCAGATGTCGGGCGAGATCATGGTCTTCGTCATCATCGGCGGCGTGGCGCGGCTCTTCGGCCCTGTCGCGGGGGCGGGGATCTACGTGCTGCTCGAGCACCTGCTGGGCGGGGTCAGCGAGTACTGGCAGATCTTCCTCGGGTTGGTGCTGCTCATGGTGGTGCTGTTCGGCAAGGGCGGGGTCGTCGGCATGATCGCGGGGAGGCGGCGCGATGACTGAGCCGGTTCTGGCGACCCACGGCCTTTGCAAGGCCTTCGGCGCGCTGCAGGCGAGCGACGCCATCAGCCTCGACCTGCGCCCGGGCGAGATCCATGCGGTGATCGGCCCCAACGGCGCGGGCAAGTCGACCCTGATCGCGCAGATCTGCGGATCGCTGGCCCCCGATGCCGGGCGGGTCGAGTTCCTCGGGCGCGACGTGACGGCAGAGAGCACGCAGGCGCGGGCGGCGCGTGGGCTGGCGCGGACCTTCCAGACCTCGGCGCTGGCGATGGAGGACACGGTGCTGCAGAACGTGCTCTTGGGCGCGCTCGGGGCCTCCGGGCGGCCGTGGCGGGTCTTTTCCCGTGCGTCTCGCGATGCGGCGCTGCGCGACCGGGCCGAGGCGGCGCTGGAGGCTGTGGGCTTGTCCGATCTCGCCGAGCTGCGCACCGCCGAGCTGAGCCACGGCCAGCGCCGCCAGCTCGAGGTGGCCGTCGCGCTGACGCTGGAGCCGAAGGCCTTCGTCATGGACGAGCCGATGGCCGGACTGGGGCAGGAGGGCTCGAAGCGGCTCACCGGCTTTCTCGACGGGCTGCGGGCGCAGGCGCCGATCCTGCTGGTCGAGCATGACATGGACGCGGTGTTCGCGCTGGCCGACCGGATCAGCGTGCTGGTCTACGGGCGCGTCATCGCCACCGGCAGCGTCGAGGAGATCCGCCGCGACCCGCTCGTGCGCGACGCCTATCTGGGAGACGACGCATGAGCCTGCTGTCGCTGCACCGGGTCACCGCCTCCTACGGCGCGAGCCAGGCGCTCTTTGGCGTCGATCTCGAGATCGCCGAGGGCGAGGCGGTGGCGATGATGGGCCGCAACGGTATGGGCAAGACCACCACGGTACATTGCATCTGCCGGATGCTTCCCGCGCAAGGCACGCTGGTTTTGGACGGGCACGACCTGTCGCGGCTGCCAAGCCACCGCGCGGCGCGGCTGGGCATCGGGCTGGTGCCCGAGGGGCGGCGCTGCTTTCGCGATCTGAGCGTCACCGAGAACCTGATCGCCGCCGCGCGCCCCGGCCACTGGGATGCCGCCCGCGTCGAGGCGCTGTTCCCGCGTCTGGCCGAGCGCCGTGGCCAGCGCGCCGCCTCGCTTTCGGGCGGCGAGCAGCAGATGCTGGCCATCGGGCGCGCGCTGATGACCAACCCGCGGCTGCTGATCCTCGACGAGGCCACCGAGGGGCTGGCGCCCACCGTGCGGCAGGAGATCTGGCAGGCGGTGGCGGCGCTCAAGGCCGAGACCGGCATGGCGCTCCTGGTGATCGACAAATCGCTGAAGGAGCTGCGCTGGGCATGCGACCGCGCGGTGATCCTCGAGCGCGGGCGCAGCGTCTGGTCCGGCGGCATGGGAGAGCTGACCCCCGAGATCGGCGAGCGCCATCTCGGGCTCTGAGACCGGCGGCCCATTGCCTTCGCCTCGAAGGCTCACTAGCCATGCGGGCAACGTGACCCAAGGAGCGCCCGCCATGACCCAAGCCCCCGCCGATGCCGAGGCCCGCCGCGCCATTGCGCCGGTGATCTGCTATCCCAACGAGACCCTGCCCACGCCGCCGATGGCGCTTTATGCGCAGGCGCTCGAGGGCGCCGAGGTGATCGAGACGGTGCTGGCCGCGCCGCGCGACGCCTGCAGATTCCGGGTCGAGGCCGGGCAGTTCTTCCGCATCACCAGCGTCGAGGGACCGCAGGTGGGCGATCTCAACCTGTGGAATGCCGACGACCTCTCCGAGCGCTTCTACTCCGGCAAGACCCGCGCTCTGCACGGCACCCACCTGACCACCGGCGAGCGCATGTGGTCGGCTTTCCCGCATCTGCGCCCGATGGCCACCATCGTCGAGGACACGCTGGGCTGGTACGGCATCGACCCCTATGGCGGCTCGGTGCATGACGTGATCGGGACGCGCTGCGATCCCTATACCGGCAACCTGCTCTCGGGCTCGCAGTACCATTATTGCTGCCATTCCAACCTGACCCGCGCGCTGGCCGATGCCACCGGCATGAGCCTGGCCGAGGCCGAGCCGTATGTGCATGACGTGCTGAACGTGTTCATGTGCACCGGCTTCACCCGCGACACCGGGCAGTATTTCATGAAGGCGAGCCCGGTGCGCCCGGGCGATCACCTGACCTTCTTTGCCGAGATTGATCTGCTTGGGGCGCTCAGCGCATGTCCGGGA
>NZ_JBYNAH010000067.1:0-22523 GCF_059781815.1 Salipiger sp.
AAGGCCGACCATGCATTAGCATTTAACCCGGACCACTCGATGGGGTCAGCTCATCCCCAAATCCCGAGGATGCGCGCCGGATGCCCCAAGGCCGCGGACAGATGCGCCAGTGCCAGCCGTCCAAGTCTATGGAACACGGCCAATAGATTTTGGGGATGCCCGCAAACCGTGTTGGCTGTGCAGACTAAACGCCTGATATGAGGACATCGACAGCTTTCGTAACGAGATCGCCTTGATCTGCGACCGTTCCGTTTCTGCGCAAACTCGTCCGTCGAACAGCCGCAATCAGCCTTGTGGCAAGGACCAGACGCTTGCCGTCATGCTGGAGTGCGGGGTTTAGATGCCGAACCGCAGGGTAGTCGGGAAGAAGCGGGATGACGACGACCGCAGGATCAGGCGGTAGAAGTTCGCTTTCGACGACGACCATGAGAACACCATTGTATTCCGCGACATCGAAACGGCTCAACTCTTCCACGAAGATCCTCCGGGGGCCGCGATGATGTCAGCCAGAGGGTGCCCGTTTCGCTCATGCCAGTCCGACTGGGCACTGAACGCATCCGCATTTTCGGCAAGCCATTTCTCGCGTCTTGCGGCGGCGACGGCCTTGATCAATGCCGCCTCGGCGACGGCAGAGACATTGACTCCAAGCGCCTTTGCATGGTCGAGCGCTTCAGCATCAAGGGTCAGAGAGGTCTTGCGCCGGATTTGAGATACCATCCAATCATACTCCCCTTTTATACCTCTATTTTATACCGCCGCCGCCCTGACACAACACCGCGAATGCTGACACGTCAAGTCAGCCAACACGGTATGCGGACATCACCTAAATTTCTTGCACCGGTTCGTACTCGGCTCCCATCCTGAAACAAACCAACCCATTTCCTCTGCATCTTGCTCAGCTTGAGCACTACAAGAAATGGACAAATACTGATGACCAAACATGAACCCAGCCTGTCAGCTACGCGCCCAAACCACATGATCGTCCCCGTGTCCTTCCACGGCTTTCCCACCGATTTCTCGCGCAGCTTGGTGCCTCTGACCCGGGCGATGCCGGGCGACATGGTCGTGATGGTCAGCACCTACACCGAAAACCTGTGCACCCCCCATGACGGAAGATACAGGCTCGAGAGCTTCTGGGTGCAGACCGAGAACAACCTTTCCAGGTTGCGCTTCGAGGAACTGTCCGGCAATCAATCTGATCGGGCCGCCGAACTGATCGGGCGTGAGCTGTTCCTGGGACCGGATCCGACTCTCTTCTTACAAGACGACGGCAAGACGTCTGGATCGCGCTCGGTCACCATTCTGCATTTCGCGGATTGCATCCTGCGGGTCGACGACGACTTGCTCTTTGGCCGCTCAACCGTCCCACTGCCGATCCGGGTCAGAATGTCTCCGGCGCAAACACTCATCGGAGCCAACGACCTGCGCTGGCGGTTGCGGTCCTACCTGACACTGCTATCCGACATGACTGATTGGAAGTTACCCAAAGGTCAAACGTGGGAAGCCCAGACCCCGGACGTTGCCCTGCTTCTCTCCAAGGAGGCCGGCGCCAGGTATCAGGTGTCGGACTGCGAGTAGGATCAGATCAACGTCCGTTGCCAGCATTCTGCCTTCGGGCCCGCCAGGCGCCGCCAACAGCTCCGGCTGTTTGGGGCTGGTGCGGCGCAAGAAGGCAGGTCTCAACGAGCCAAGAAATCCCCTTGGCCACCCCAACACTTTGAAACAAATTCAAAAAACGAGATGAACGTGGTTTCAATGCTGGCGCCGGCTCGCTATGAAACAGACCTCGGCATGCTGAAGTTATGCTTCACGATCCCGGTTCCTATCAAGAATGGCTGCCATGCTTGTCCTCCCCTTCCACTATACCTGGGCCCTGCCCATCCACGCCCGCAAGGAAGCGACCGACCTGAAGGACCAGCTCGATCATGTCAGCGACGTCTTGCTTGCGAACATGGGTCAGAAGCGGGTCGTCTCCGCCTTTGCAGCGATGGAACTGGCACCCAATGGCAATGTCTCCGAATTCACCCTTCAGATAGACGACACCCCCACTGGCAAGGTTCGGAAGACCATTTTTGATTTCTCGAGCTGGGACGCCGCACATGCCAGCGCGCTCGGCGCCGCACATGAGGTGTGGGCCGATCATGTGATCGAGCACCGCTTCGCGCAGGGACGCGAACTGGCGGCGCTCACCGAAGACCAACTTGATGCGCTGATTGATAGAATTGAGCCTGCCGGCGTTCCGCTCAACCACGAGAGCGAACGGCATTTGTTCCTCCTGCCGCGGATGGCATGGATGGAACGTAATCTTCGCTTGGAACACCCGAGCAAGCACACCCTGCTTGACGCCGTCCGGGCAGCGGCGCCCCTGCGCGACATGTTGGACAGGGAAGTCACGCAGGCTTTGACTTGGGCACAAACCGCATCCGTCCGCGCGCTCGATCTATCGGTATGGCCTCAGGCTGACCAGTTGGGCCACGACGAGAAGGTGGTGATTGCTTACCGGCAAACCCGCTGGGAGGAGGCTTGCCGAGCAGACCGGTCCGTGTCGGGTCTCGACACCAAGACGACCCTACTTGCCTCCGGATCGTCTCCGACCTGACACACTATTGACGCGCCCAGTGCCGATCAGGGCTCGATCGGCACATGTGCCGTCATCAACGAACCCCAAACAAGACGACAGGACTACCCATGGGTCTCGACATCGACATCTTCGCCGCGGACGGCGAGCCGCTGGTCAGCTTTTGCAATCACCACAGGTTGCTGCGCTACCTTGTGAGTCCGACGGACGATACGCCGGACTTCTTTCTCGATGCCTATGACATCAGAGATGTGCTGGATGAGATCGAAGAAGACATGAAGCATAAAGGTCTGGCGCCTGTGAGCCTCCATGATGGAGACACGTCTTCGCTGGATGACATCCTGGAGACCTTGCCAGTCGGGTTCTGCAGCGACGAACCCGAGGACGGAAATGCCGCCCTGGTCCACTACCAAACCCTGTTCACGCGCCTTCAGTCCATCGCGAAAGAAAACGACTACGTGCGATGCGGCTGGTCCGCCTGAGCGCGGACCGCCGGAGGTGGGGGTGGTCCGACCCGACCAATCTCGGATCACGCGGTTCGGGAACCTGAAAGAACGTAAGGTCCAAGACATCGGCCTTTGGCCCTACATTGCGTTAGCGACCCGATCCTGAACGACCGAATAGAGACTTGATCGAAGCAAAGGGACGTCGTCCGGCAAACCGGTGTTCGATCGCCAGGCCAGCAACAGCCAGGTCAGGTGTCGCAACTCAAACCTTCTCCGAAGATCGGACGGTGACCGCCAGCGGCGCCTAAGGCGCCGCCCATGGTCTCCTGGGCCACGCGCTGGGGCACTTTCTTGCGAGGCCGAGACGGCGATCCCCGGACCGCGGAACAAGCACGAACGCAGCGAACTCAACTGGATCATGTCGGGCCGCCCCTCTCGCGCACGGTGACGGCGTCGACCCGAAACGGGAGGTCGACGCCATCTGCTCAGGCCCGCGCCGCGATCAGATCCCACATCCTGCGAAGGTTCGTGCCTCGCTGCGCCTGGGCCTTGCCGGCAAGGTCCCGCGCCAGCTTGGGATCATGACGCGAGACCAGCACCAGCAGCTCGGCCAGGGCACGGCGTGCGAATAAACTGCCCCCGCGATCGGTCAGACTGAGACCGCCGTCCACGGCGGCATAGCCCTGGCAGGCGGTGTTCAGCGTGACGAGATCGCCGACGGCCTGCTCGATTACGGAGGTGCGGAGCGCCCGATGCGGTGCCCGGCTGCAATCCGCGAGCCAGGCGCGCAGGCGGTCGCACCAGGCCCCCTCCTGCGCATGGGCCCCGAGGATGTTTTCGACGGCGCACTCGGCCCGCCGGCCAAAGTCTGCGAGGTCTTCCCTGACGGTTATGTCGAACATGGTCTTTTCCTTTTGCAGTTGCTTGCTGCGCCCAGGCCGCCGTGTCGGCTGTTTGCGCGGGCGCCACGCGACCTGCCCGCGCAAACGGACCGGCAACGGCACCTCGCCCCCTGCTCTCAGAGCTTGGACACCAGCTGCCCATTGCGCCGCCGCCGCTGACCCTTTGAGGGAGTGATGCCTCTTCGCTCCGCCTGGAGACGCCCTGCCTCGCTGTCCCAGGAGCTACGGATCAGCTGCATCAAGTTGCCCTGACGCTGAGCCAGGTCCTCGGTCAGCCGTCCGAGGATCGGGGTACCCTCTGCATTCGTCTCGAACCGCGGGTCGGTCCGGGTCACGCGCACGCGCCGCGCCAAGACGAACCGGCTGGGTCGGGAGAGACCGCAGTCGGCGAACTCGGCCGTCACCCGGATTTCCAGGCCGGCATTGGCGCGTTGCTGCGACGTCGTGCAGTAGCCAAGCAACAGCTCAGCCTGTGTCGCTTCAAGTACAAGGCTGGGCCGGGCATAGGGCGAGATGCCCTCACGGTAGGGATAACGGAAAGCGACAATATCACCGGGTCGGACATCTGAGATCAGAGGCATGGAAGTCTTCCTGTGTTCGGGCATCGGCACGATCCGATGCGGTGGCTAGGACACACCGCAGCGGATCGCGCTCATGCCCGTTGGGCCCCTCGTGCGCGCAGCACCCCGCAACTCTTCAACGGCCCCCAAACCACCCCGGCCCGATGGATGGCATCGGCCTCGCTTTCCGCGAGCACGAAGGCTGTTTCCTTGCGCGCGTACGCAGCGTCCCGATGGATCACCAAGCGATAGAGTTTGTGCAGAACGGTCTGTGGCAGGCCGGCGAGTAGGTCGCCCGGCCGAGTTCGATTGCGCCGCAGGTAGGATTTCGCGGTATCGAGGGTTGGAAAGAGAGATTGCGCATCGTCTGTGAAACCCACCGCCGAGAACCTCAGGCCGCCCTGCGTGAGCAACGCATCAATCAGCGCCGCTTCATGCCGGCGCGGGCAAAGATCTTGCCACCGGACCAGCCGATCAACAGGCAGACCGGGGATCGGCAGGCTACATCCGAGGATCACCCGCTTGCGGGTCTCGGACCGCGCAAGGCGCAAACGTTCGACCAGTTGCCGGGTCGCAAGCTCCCGTGTCTGCAGCTGGACCCGCCGGATCAGCGGATCGGGATGGCACGGGACCTTCACGGCCCAGGCGCTGCCATCCCGCATCTCATAAGCCGTCTCGACCTCGGGCATGCGCAAGGCGCCGTCTGCCCCGGGGTGCAGGAGCTGCAGGTCGAGCCCATCCCGGTCCCCCCACAGTGCGCGCCCATAATCTTCGAGCGCGGTTGCCGGTAGCTCCTCGCGACCGATCACGATGGCCGTCCCGCAATCACGGTACCGGTTCGACCCGAGCGCCCGCCCTCCGAACCAAAGCCAGTGGGCCCCGTGCAGTTCGGTGGTGAGCATGATCTCGGAAATCTCTTCGTCGGTTTTCCCGGAGAAATCGACACCGGCATCTCTAAAGAAGGCCAGGACCACTTTCCGGCTTGCCCCCACCAGCACCCCGCCGCCGTGGCTTTCCCGGTCCGTCAGAACTTCTCGACGGATGACCCAACGCCAGGCTTCTCGCAATTCCGTCCCGTCGAGAAGACTGCCATGGGTCATGCGACGGTCGTGAACCTGCACAACCTCCGCATTCGGTCGCAGCACCATCCGGGTGGTTTGCTGGAGATCGCAGCCGAGCGCCGTCAGGATGTCCGGATCGGCATCTGCATCCAGCAGCAACATCGGCTCGCGATGAAGCAGATCGCGCTTGCGGCAAAGGCGCAGCCTGGGCCCGTCCCGGCCTCCGATCATGCGTAACCGTTCGACGCTGGAACGCTCGGCCGATTTTGCCTCGGCAAGACATGTCCAGAGCGCCGAGAACCAGGAGACGTAGCGCACGTTGCGTTCAGCTTTGGTCAGGAGAGCGCTCTGGAGCCCCTCCGCCTGATCCGGGACCACCTTAGGATCTGGGGCATGCGAGCGACGCTCGAGCTCCGCGAACCGCAGGTAATCCTGCGCGGAATAGGGCAGCGACATGGGCGAGCCGCCCTCTGCGAGGACATCGACCACGGCGCGCGCCGCTACAAGCAGATCGGCATGGCGCGCCACCAGCGCTTGCCGCATCTCGCCCTTAGGCGTCATGTGTCGTAGGAATGTCCGCGGCAGCAGGAAATCCGCCGCCGAGAAGGTCGAGATGATAAGCTGCTGGGACCAGAAGGTCTCGTCAATTACCCGGAGCGCGAAGGTTGCCCCGGTCGGATCGGGAAAGCCGAGATAGCTTGTCGCCAGGTAGCGATGCGCCTCCTCCCCCGGCTTGGAGAACTGGCGCATGTAGGCACAGCTTTCGAAATAGGCGCAACGGCACTCGGGGTTCGCCGAAGAGGCGCAGAAGCTCTCTCGAATATTTAGGCCCAATCGAAGCGCGCGCTCGACGAGATCGGATTTGACGCACATGGTCTGGTCCGGATCCTCCGCCGAGGGATCACGTGCAGAGCGCCCCCGGACCAGCTCGGTGTGTGTCCCCAGTTTTGCCGCATGTGCCGCGGCCTCCTCCGTGAGGTCCAATGTTGGGGCATGATAGGCGATGCTCTCTTCGCCCGCCCGTTGGGCAAGCAGCTCGCGTGCGACCCGGCTCTTGCCTGCACCCGGACTTGCCGCGATCGCTGCTGCCGGCACGGGCTCACCCTCCTCCACGACCGGTTGTGCCTCAAGGAGATCAAACGCATGCGAGAGCGAAACACGGAGGCGTTGATCGGCGTCAGCTAGCGGCGTGAAGAGCGTGGCCGGCGCAGGCGCCATCGCGCGAAAAGCCCCCTGCCCTGCAAAGCGTCCCGCGACGTCTCGAAGCGGCGTGTTCCCTGTCATGATCGATACCTCCATGTGTCTTCGCAGGAGGTCGGTCGATCAAAGTGCGGGAGGTAATCTCTTTCACATGAAAGGTGTCACGCCGGTTATAGGATACTATAAGCCGCGCGACACCAAAGCTGGTGCTGAGCATCATGATCAAAGGCCGATAGCTGGTCATGCCGGCCTGGAAGCCAGTGCCCCGCATGTGAGAGAGGCGCCCCTCTTTGGCCCGGCCGTCATTCCGCCCATGGACTGGAAATGCGGATTGTCGGGCGAGGGGACCGGAGGCGCCCTGCTATCCGTAATGCTTTTTCCTCAACGGGCGCGCCACATGTCCAACGATAGCTGGCGTTGCCTCGGAAAGGGATGATACGCGCCCTGTCGCGGCCACACGGCTGGCCACCATGGCATCGATAAGCTCACCTGCGCGACGTCGCAGGGCCGATGCGTTCAAACCCGCACTCCTGGCGATCTCATCACAGTGCCGGGCTGCGACATCCACCGGCTTGCGCCGCTTCCCGCCGATCTTCTGGGCATGGTGCAGCAGTCAGAGCGGCCAATCATGGCGCTTCTGTCAGTAAACCTGACAGTAGCCGGAGAATGCGAAGGAATGGCCCGCAAGTCCACCCGGCCCCGAAGCTCTTGAAAATCAATTTTAATCAATTACTTAAACTAAATATTATTCCTGCAGAATACCGAGTTTGTGCGATGTCACCCAAAGTCGAGTTGACCCCCGAAGTCTTGGCTGCCGTCCAGCGCAACATGGACGCATATAGCAAACTCGAGGGCGATGCCCTCACGGTCGCTTGCTGGCTCGACGCGAATTTTTTCGCACAAATCACCAGACTCGACGTTCTTAAACACGGAGCGACCGCGGACAATGCCATCTCGTATGTATCATTGCAGCTTGCCGAACCATCGTATTCGTCACCGGCACATGGCATGGCCAGCACCTGCTTCGAAGCGCTTGGATGGGCGCTCAAACCGACCTACGGCCCTGCACACTTGATCACGGTTCACCCACGGTCGGCCTATGCCTCGGCGCATGCTCGGCTTGCTGCGATCACTCGCGTGCAGCGCGCGCTCGATCGAGGAAAGAACAGTCAGGGAACAGATCGAGGCCTGCAATCACCTGACCGCAATCTTGGAGAGCCTTGCCCCAACGCGAAACAAGACGCCGGATGATACAGACCATGATCGAGACATTCGTCATCCTGGATTTCGAAGCCTCCAGTCTCTCGGCCGAGAGTTGGCCCATCGAGGTCGGCCTTTCCTGGCTCGAAGGCCAAGAGGTACGGACCTGGTCAAGTTTGATCCGCCCTGCCCCGGACTGGCCTCTTTCGGATTGGTCCGCGCAGAGCGCAGCAGTCCACGGCATTCCTCTGGACCGGATCGAACACGCTCCCTCGGCCGCCGAGGTTGCCAAAGAGTTCTTGAACATCGTTGCCGCTCGCACCCTTGTTTCGGACGCGCCAGCGTTCGAAGCGCGGTGGCTTTCCCGACTGCTGCAGACCGCCGGACACGGGCAACAGCCAGCCATTGAAGACTATGACGCGGTAACCTTCGCGCTGTTCTCGGGGCTGGCGCTCGACATGGTCTACGAAGCGCTGGCTCGTCGTCCTGCTCCACACCGCGCGGGGCCGGATAGCGCCAGGCTCGCGCAGGGCTGGAAACACGGGCTCAGAAAAGCCGCCGCGATTAAGTGAGGTCGCGCTGCAAAGTTCAGCTCGGCGCTAAATCAGCCTGCACAAGGGAAGAGATGGAACGCGGCGCAAGAAATTCGATCAATTCGCCTTTGGACCGCAGAACGATCGACCGATCTCCTGTTCAGCGTCTGGCACGCGGCCGAACGCTGAAATCAAAGGAAAACCCATGAGTTTGATGATCCCTTCCCTTGTATCTGACATCCCCCAAACACCGACCGGAAGTCCTCCGGCAGACCGTTCGTCACTTTGCGAAATTCGTGGGTTCCAGGATGGCGCGACCAGAATGCTCGTCCATCGTGATCTCGAAGGTGATTCCAACGCGCTCCTTGCGGCGCACCTCGAGACAGAGTTCGGGAGCGCCCGGCTCAATATCGACAATCAGACCACCAGCTGGTCGATCCATCGCAGATGGAACGACAACAGTCGCGCGACAGCAGATGACGCGGCCAGGGCAGAGGCCTTTGCCAATGAGGTTCTTCGCGCGCTTCGAGTCGCCGTTGATCAGTTTCCCGCCAAGGCTGGCCTTTTCATGAATGAGTATCACTTCGACGCCGATGGCCTGGAGGTGATAAGAAACCACCTGCCCGGCGCTCTCACTGTTAATCCGTGGATCAACAGTCGATTTGGCGATCTACTGCTTCTCGTCGCGCAAGCACTGGCTCAAGTCCGAGCGGGGCACCAGTCCAGTCTCGACGCCGCGGCACGCCTCAAGCGGCTGAAGCAACAGATCGATGCGCTGCCTGATGGCACGTTTCTGCTCTGCCAATGGGACATCGCGCGGTCGGCAACGATCATCAACCGTCCCGGTCGGAGGACAAAGCGGAGCTTGCACACGAGGGGCCCCTTCCTTGATCGCGTGACCGATCTGACCAAGCGTGAGGTCCATCGCAACTGGTATATTCCAACTCCCGAGCTCATCGTCATGCTCCCCAAGGGAATGGTGTCGGCGCATCGGCGCCTGGAACTTTTGCGCCAGGCAGAGTGCCTTGCAGAGATTGCCCCAGACTTGGTCGCCTCTCCTGAGGTCGTCGCAGATATCTCTAGACAGGTACAAGGTGTCATGTACCGTATGTCTGGTAGTCGGGCTTAGGGAGATGAAGTTTTGGGACCTGCCAGAGACGATCAGGCGCCCGCTCTCTATCAGCGAGGTGGCGGCGGCTGCGGGTGTCGAACGCGAGCTCGTGTCGGTTCTGCTTGATAAGGGTATCCTCCCCAGCTCGTCGGTCGCCGCGCCTCCAGGGGCCGGAGATCGAGAGCGTCCGCTTTTGAAACCGGAAGCTTGCGCGCTTGTGATTGCTTACGCCGCCCTGGGCGGCACCGCTACACCCGAGACGCGCTCGCGCGTATTTCACACCATTTGCTCGATATTCAGGGGCGATAGCGGAGAATGCACGCTGACCGCTTGCCCTCCGCACATTGATCTTACGGGCTTTGTGCAGGGCGCGCTGGAAGGCCTTGCAGCGCTGGAGAAGGCGGAAGCGAGTGTTTCGTCGGACCCCGATGTTCGTGGTGGCGCGACAGTGATGCGGGGGACCCGCATCACTGTCGACGAAGCCGCAGACCTGGCGAATGGCGAAACACTCGAGACGATCCTCGCGGATTTCCCGACATTGACGGCAGAGAGCATTGAAGATGCGATCCTCTACGCGAAGGCCAATCCTGTTGATGGCGGACAAAGAAAGAATTCCAGACAGCCTCGCGATCTGCGCCTGGTTTTCTCGACGCGCGTCACCCTGATAGATCTATGATCCCGCCAAACTGCGCTTCACACGGCGGTGCACCGCCCGACCGCCTCGCCGACATCGCAATATTTCTCGCGGCAGTACAACGATCTCGCTATGCTGCTTGAACACTGACGAAGGAAAGGCTGCCGCCATTGTTTCGAGCAGCTCGATCAGGTCGCCAAGCCCAAGGCAACGTTCTTCCGGTCCGGATGGGCCAGCTGCAGCATGGCCGAGCCTGGGACGCTGCAGCTCCTTCCGAACGAGGCGCGCATGAAGGATCTGCGCGCCGACGATCGAGTCATGGCGCCGATGATGTTTGACGAGAATCCCGCGTCCTTCGTTGAGATACTTGCGAAGATCACGGTGCTACAAGAAACGATCAACGCGTAGCACGAAACCAGCTCGGATGAGGAATCCGCGTTCGCTCCGCGGGAAGTCTGCTGTAGCGCCAGTCGAGCCGCGGCCTCAGGAAATGCTACGACACAGCGCAAAGCGATCCTCGCCAGCGGGAAACTACCGGAAAGGCCGGGCTGAGCAGGAACAGGCCCCACCACTCTGTCAGCCAAGTCCGCAGGCTGAGCTTGGCACCTTTAGGATCCTGCGGGGTTAGAGATAAAACACATTATTTACAAGTAGTTGAAAGTTTTTCTCGGATTTCCATTTCCGTCCGAACGCGGTCGAACCGCTCTTATCTTCAAGCGCAACAACTTGAAGGCAAGGTACCATGACCCGCCCCAAAACGACACCCACCAGCGGCACTGAAACCCGACTGGACATGATCGCGAAAAACCTCCCGTCGAGCTTCCCCGTTCTGACGGAGGATGGAGCGGTCCTGAGCCTCAGCAGCGACGGAACGGAGGTCTTGGCACATTGCCAGATCCAGTTGTCGCATCCGACAGCGCGTGAGATCGCAATCGCTCAATCTGGGACGCTCCAGATCGGTCACATCCGTGTGGTGTCTGGCTCAGCCACCTGTGCCGTATTTCTCTTCAAATTCGGAACAACCATAGTCGAGGCACCGTTCGCGCTCGGCCTCGAAAGAGCCGAGACCCAAGAACACCTTCTTCAAGCCCTCGATCACGTCGACGATCTCACGCTTCGTCGAACCTGGGGAATGACTGTCGAGCTTGTCGACCGCAACACCAACACGTCCCGATCGGTCCGGCTGGTCGGTCTGTCACCTGCGTTCTGGCGCAGCCTTGCCGGGACTCTCAGGGACTCGCGTCACACGACTGCCGCGCGTCATGACGAGATGCTGCGCCGTCTCTACACGCGCTACCCTGACCCGGCACTGTTGTTTCGCAAGGCGACCAACGTCGAAACATTCTCGCGCTGAAACGACCGGTTCCATTCCGAAATAGCTCGCGGTCGCTTTCAGCGAACCAACCTTTGACACCTCGCGCGTGTCTCAGGACACCCTCAAAAGAAAGACCCCCCATGATCTCATCCATGACCCCGCCCGTGGCTCTTGTCCCCGAACTGACTTCTTTGCCATGGCTGAACTCCGTATCAGATCAACTCGGCGATCCTACCACGCATTGCGAAGAGCTCGTAGGAGTCGATATCGGCCACGTCGACGTGCCCGGCCTTACTGCATCGGAGGTCTGTGCAGGCTTCGTGATGCGAAACTGCGATCTTCAGGCGGCCACGATGCTGTTTACGCAACGGGAGGAAGGATCTTTCTCAGGCATCCAGAAGACCGTTGGAGCCAACATCGTTCCTTCGCGAATGACCCATTGGGCTCTTGGCTCAAAACGCCCCCAGATCAACACGCTGATCTTCCGAACATTTACGCTGGCCTACTCCTTCGACTTTGGCTTGCCGGCAGCCGAAATTCCCACGTCCTTTCGAACGCGCCTCGTCTTGCACGACGCACGCCGCAAACGGGCGAAGATCGGCGTCGGGAGGCGTCACGTAGCATGGACCGTTCCAGAGCCACAAACCGGCGCCCAGCAGGGAAAGCTGAGCCCGCCTATGCAGCAAAGAGCCGTGCCGTGTACGAACAGGTCCACCGAGCAACGTCTAGCGATTTTCGAGGTCACGTCACTCAGGAGCGGCAGACCCAGCGCTGGGAGAATTGGGCGCCTGTCTCACTTGTTCGCCCGGTACAGTTCTCCCTGAGCCGCAGCCACCGCTCCGCCCGGCTCGAACCGCCGGCGCAGGGCGACCCACAGAAGCGCCATGACCCCGATCGAGACATAGCCATCCGCAGCGTAATGGTACCCGCTCCAGATCGACAGAAGAAGGATCGTCCCGCAGAGCAGCGCCGCCGGGAAGGCGAGCAGCGCCGAGCGCTCGCCGCAATAGAGCGCCACCACCGTCGCGACCGAGACATGCACCGAGGCAAAGGCAGAGATCCCGGTCCCGAAGCTTTTGCGCCCCGCCGAGGACATCTGCCAAAGATAGTCCTGCAGCGCGCCCAGAGGCGTGCTTTCGACGCCCGCAAAACGGTGTGTCAGCGTCAGCAATCCGAACCGGTTGCTGTCATAAAACCGATCGAAGAAGACGGGGCCAACCGACATTCCCCCCAGTGCGATCAGGTTGCCGATGACGACCCAGCTTGCGCAATACAGCAGGAAGTAGCGCGTCACCCGCGCCTCGTCATCGTCGCAGGCCACCAGGATCACCGGGAACAGGAAGGCCGCGATGAGCCAGGGTCCGTGGTACAGCGGCGCGAGGCTCAGCATGGTGTCCGGACCCAGGAGCCGGTTGATCACCGCCCAGGGGTCCGCACCGGCGTGCAGCCAGGTGTCGAAGCGCGCCAGATAGGGATCTGCATAGTAAGGGACGATCGCGGGCATCGTGGTCTTGAACAAGGTGAACCCGAGATGCAGTGCGAGAACGGCGGCAAGCACGAGCCCGACATTTCCAACGGCCAGGCGCACTGCCTTGCCCCGCCGCACCTCAGCCCACACAGCCCAGACCGGCACCAGGATCGCGATGAGGCCGATATACCACGCCACGACGGCGGGTTCCGCGGTCGCCGTGCCAAACATGTCGGCAAGGACCTCGTCGCGAAACACCACCGCGATCAGGAACGCAAAAACCGCATAGCCGAGGCCAAAAGCGAAGAATGTCAGTGAAGCAACCATGATTTCGCTCCGTGGGAGAGTCGGCGAAGGGCCGGCAATATCAACTCGTGAAAATTCGGTCGTCTGGCAGTCTGATCATGGCCTTTGAGGCCGGTGACGGCCGCCGCGGCACCCGCGCGGATTGCGGAAGAGGCGGGACGCGGCGGCATCGTCTGATCTCTCAGATAGCCTCACCGCGCCATTGGGCAATTCGCAACGCGGAGCGAGGGGCGCACAGCCACGCGACGCGCTCATCGCAACGCCAGTTTGCACCGGTCCGAGATGTTTTCACAGCCTCTGGTGTTCGGGTGGGCCGGCCAGACCGAGCCGCGGCGCGCCCCGCGTCTTGCCTGACGCGCTCTCGCGCGACCCCAGCGGGACGCGTCATCCGGCGCGCGGACCCTCTGACAGCTTGGTTCCGGGACGTGCACACCCATGCACCCCGACGCCTTTGACACTGCCCTGCCCCGCAGTCCGCAGCGGAACGCGCGCGCCTGTTTCCAGCGGCGGCGCCCCTAGCCCCACATCTGGCGCATCTTCGCCGCCACGTCGATCTGCCCCGGCGCCGGGCGCGGCGCGCCCTGCCCGACCTGCGGCGCCCAGTGCAGGGTCTCGAACCGGTCGAGCATGGATTTCTCGATGAACCGGGTGCGCATGGCATAGACATGCCGGTCGCCGTTGCGGGTCTGGCTGGTGACGTAGAAGCGCAGCGGCACACCCAGCGTCAGGTGGTCCTTGGCCCGCGTCATGGCGACGTAGAGCAGCCGCCGCTCCTCCTCCAGCTCGTGGGTGGAGCCGGTGCCGAGATCGGAGGGGATGCAGCCATCGACCGCGTTCAGCAGATAGACCGATTTCCACTCCTGCCCCTTGGCCGAGTGGATGGTCGACAGGATCAGGTAATCCTCGTCCTTCAGCGGCACGCCCGACTTGTCGCTGGTGGCGTCCGGCGGATCGAGGGTCAGCTCGGTCAGGAAGGCCTCGGCATTGGGGTAGCCGGTGGCGATCTGCTCGAGCTGCATGAGATCGGCCCGGCGCGCCTCGGCATCCTCGTGCATGCGCTCGAGATGCGGCTCGTACCAGGCCCGCGCATTCCCCAGCGCCGCCGGCCAGTCCGCCTTGGCGCGCATCGCCTGCACGAAGCCCGGCCAGTCGGCCCCGGCGCGCGGCGGCGGTGCGACGTCCTCGAGCGCGGCCAGTGGATCGGGCGCGAGATCGAGCGCGTCGAGCACCTGCCCCGCCGCCTTCGGCCCGATGCCGGGAATAAGCTGAAGCACCCGGAACCCCGCCACCCGGTCGCGCGGGTTGCGCACCAGCCGCAGGAAGGCCAGCAGGTCCTTCACATGGGCGCTGTCGAGGAACTTGAGCCCGCCGAACTTCACGTAAGGCACGTTGCGCCGGGTCAGCTCGGCCTCGAGCTGCACCGAGTGACTGGAAGTACGAAACAGCACCGCCTGCTCCTTGAGCCTGGTGCCGGTCTCGCGGTCCTCGAGGATGCGGTCGACGAAATAGCGCGCCTGATCGCCCTCGGTCGCCACCGTCACGAGGCGCGGCTTCTCGGTCGAGGCGCGCTCGGTCCAGAGATCCTTGGTGAAGCGCTCCTTCGCCTGCCCGATCACCGCGTTGGCAGCCGAAAGGATCGGTTGGGTGGAGCGGTAGTTGCGATCCAGCGTGATGACATCCGCCGGCGGCTGGAAGCCGGTCGGGAAGTCGAGGATGTTGCGCACCGTGGCGGCACGGAAGGCATAGATCGACTGCGCGTCGTCGCCCACCACCGTGAGCCCGCGCCCGTCGGGCTTCAGCGCCATCAGGATGCGCGCCTGCAGGCGGTTGGTGTCTTGGTACTCGTCGATAAGTACGTGATCCCAGGCCCCGCCGATATGGGCGGCAAAGCCCTCGTCCGACATCACCTGCGCCCAGGCCAGCAGCAGGTCGTCGTAATCGAGCACGTTCTGCTCCTGCTTGGCGCCGACATAGGCGCCGAAGAGCTGCTTCAACTCTGCCTGCCACGGGCTGCACCACGGGAAATGGTCGCGCAGCACCTCGTCGAGCGGATCGCCCGAATTCACCGCCCGGGAATAGATCGCGAGGCAGGTGCCCTTGGCCGGAAACCGCGCCTTGGCCTGCGAGAAGCCCAGCCCGTTGCGGCAGAGGTTCATCAGGTCGGCGCTGTCCTCGCGGTCATGGATCGAGAACTCGGGATGCAGACCGATGGCTAGGGCGTGCTCGCGCAGGATGCGGGCGCCAATGCCGTGGAAGGTGCCGGCCCAGGTCAGCGCCTCGGCGGCGACACCGCTGCCCATCGCCTGCTCGGTGATCCGCGCAACCCGGCGGGTGAGCTCAGTGGCGGCGCGGCGCGAGAAGGTCATCAGAAGGATGCGCTGCGGATCGGCGCCGTTGACCAGCAGATGCGCCACCCGGTGCGCCAGCGTGTTGGTCTTGCCCGAGCCCGCCCCGGCGATCACCAGAAGCGGCGGCGCGACGGCATCGCGGGCCACGCCGAACTCGACCGCGGCGCGCTGGTTGTCGTTCAGTTTGTCGAGATAGCCTGCCTCTGCCATGCGCCTCTCCCCTTATTGAGTCACCGGGGCCCTTACGGTTTCGCGAGAGGATAGCGCGGCAGGAACATAAAGGGAACTTCAATGTCTCGCGCAGGCCTCAGCGCGCGAAGGCGGCCTCGCGGCAGCCCAGCACCAACACGAGGTCGGCGGGCGCGATCTCGATCTGCAGCCCGCGCCGTCCGCCATTGATGAGGATCGTGGCAAAGCGCCGCGCCGCCTGGTCGAGCACCACCGGCACCCGCTTACGCTGACCCAGAGGGCTGACGCCGCCGACCTTGTAGCCGGTCATGCGCTCTGCCGTCTCGGGTGTCATCATGCGGGCCGACTTGCCGCCCATGGCGGCGGCGAGCGCCTTCATGTCGACCTCGGCATCGGAGGGCAGGACCACGCAGAGCGGCGCGCCGTCGAGCTCGACCATCAGCGTCTTGAACACCCGCTCCGGCGCCACGCCCATGGCCTCGGCCGCCTGCAGCCCGACGCGCGCGGCGCCCGGGTCATACGCGTATTCCGCCAGCTCATAGGCGATGCCGGCCTTGCTCAGCGCCTGCGTCGCGGGGGTGCCCTTGGCCATGCTTTGCCTCCTGCTGATGCCCCGTTGAACCATGGCTTTGCGGCGGACGCCAGCCATGCCGGGCCGCGACGGGTGACCGGCGACCCGCGCGCTGTTAGGCTCGATGGCAAACGATCCTAACAGGGAGAGACTGCCATGACCCGCTTCAGCCTGATGCTCATGCTCGCGCTGAGCGCGACGCCATCGCTCGCGCAGGAGGCGGCGGACGCCGTCGCCCCCGAGGCCGCAACCGAGAGTGCCGCCGCCTTTGCCGGGCTATCCGACGCCGCCCGCGCGGCTCTTGACGCCAAGGCGGCGGGGACGCCCACCGAAGCGCAGAACTGGATGATCGCCGCCGCCAACCCGCTCGCGGTCGAGGCCGGTGCCCGCGTGTTGCGCGAGGGCGGCAGCGCCGCCGACGCCATGGTCGCGGTGCAGGCGGTTCTGGGATTGGTCGAGCCGCAATCCTCCGGGCTCGGCGGCGGCGCCTTCCTCGTCTGGTACGATGCCGAGAGCGGCGCGCTGACCACGCTCGACGGGCGCGAAACCGCGCCGCTGGCCGCCGATCCGCGCCAGTTCCAGAACGAGGCCGGCGAACCTCTGGGATTCTTCGACGCGGTGGTCGGAGGGGTCTCGGTGGGCACGCCGGGCACGCCGAAGCTGATGGAGGAGGCGCATCGCCGCTGGGGCCGCGCCAATTGGCCGGGGCTCTTCGGCGAGGCCATCGCGCTGGCCGAGGAAGGCTTCACCGTCTCGCCCCGGCTGGCCGAGCTGGTGGAAGACGACGCCGAGCGTCTGCAGCGTTTCCCCGACACCGCCGCCTATTTCTTCCCCGAAGGTCAGGCTATTGCCGCCGGCGACACGCTCGCCAATGCCGACTACGCCGAGACCCTGCGCCTGATCGCCGAGGGCGGCGCGCAGGCCTTCTACACCGGCGCGATCGCCGAGGAGATCGTCGCCACAGTGCGCACGGCGGAGGGCAATCCGGGCCGGCTCTCGACCGCCGATCTGGCGCTCTACCGCGTGGTCGAGCGCCCCGCCGTCTGCGCGACCTACCGCGCCCATGAGGTCTGCGGCATGGGCCCGCCCTCCTCGGGCGCGCTCACCGTCGGGCAGATCCTCGGCATGCTCGATCGCTACGACCTCGCCGCCCTCGGCCCCGACAGCGCCGAGGCGTGGCGGCTGATCGGCGATGCCTCGCGGCTCGCCTTCGCCGACCGCGGCCGCTACATGGCCGACACCGATTTTGTCCCGGTCCCGGTCAAAGGTCTCGTAGCGCCGGATTATCTCGCCTCGCGCGCCGAGCTGCTCTCGGGCGACGACGCGCTGCCCGAGGTCGCGCCGGGCCAGCCCGAGTGGGACCACGCCATGCGCCTCGCCGACGACGAGAGCATCGAGTTCCCCTCGACCTCGCATATCTCCATCGTCGATGCGGACGGTAACGCGCTGTCGATGACCACCACCATCGAGAACGGTTTCGGCTCCCGGTTGATGGCGGGAGGATTCCTGCTCAACAACGAACTGACCGATTTTTCCTTCCGCAGCCACAGCGACGGCGTGCCGATTGCCAACCGCATCGAGCCCGGCAAGCGCCCGCGCTCGTCGATGGCGCCGACCATCGTGATGTCGGATGGCGCGCCTTCGCTGGTGATCGGCAGCCCCGGCGGCAGCCGCATCATCGGCTATGTGGCGCAGGCGATCATCGCCCATGTCGACTGGGGCATGGATGTGCAGCAGGCCGTTACCATGCCGCATCTGGTCAACCGCTTCGGAAGCTACGATCTCGAGGAAGGCTCGACCGCGGCCGCGCTCGAGGCGCCTCTGACCGGGCTGGGCTACGAGGTGAACGTTCGCGGGCTGAATTCCGGCCTGCACGCCATCGCCGTGGGCGAAAGCCTGAAGGGCGGCGCAGATCCGCGCCGCGAGGGCATCGCGCTAGGGGAGTGAGGCCGAGATCCACCGCAGAGCCCGCGCCATCACGCCCGGATCCGGTGGCTGATGTCAGGGCCGGCGCGGGTGTCACCGGAGCGCGATAGCCCGACCAGGCTCACCGCGCAGACCGAGATACGCGCTGGTGGCGGAGCATCGCGGGCGGTTCTTCGCTCTAGCGACAGGCCGTTGCCGTGGCACAAAGGTCTTCAATGCGCGCGACCGCGGCCAAGCCCGGCCCGCCCTGCCGGGGCGCGTCGACGATGGACGACGGCAAGAATGAGGGCATAAAGGCGTCAAGGGCAGGCGGGTTTGCTCAACGCCACCCGCGCGCGATTGCACATTGTCGTCAATCCCCCCAAGGTGGCGCTCGTCATCACCCGAACCGGCTCCGCTTCGCTGGCGCAGCGGTCGGGGTCTCGCACAGGAAGGATCGCGCCATGTCACAGGTCATGAGTTGGGAGGAATGGTTCAGCCACGATGGCGTGGCCCTCGCAGAGCGGCTGCGCCGCAAGGACGTGACCGCAGCCGAGCTTGCCGCCCAAGCGGTCGCCGGGATTGCCGGCGTCAACGAGGCGGTGTGCGGCGTGATCGAGACCTTCGACGATGCGGTGGCCGATCCCGCTGCCAACGGCGCCAACCCCGAAGGGGCCTTCGCGGGCCTGCCCTTCCTTCTCAAGGATCTCGGGCCGACGATGGCCGGGCGGCTTCAGGAGCAGGGCTCGCTCTTCATGCAGGGCAACCGGCCCGAGGCGGACTCGTTTCTGGTGACCAAGATGAAGGGGGCAGGCCTCAACATCATCGGGCGCAGCACCACGCCGGAATTCGGCTGCTGCTCGTCGGCGGAAAACCCGGCGGTCTACATCACCCGCAACCCGTGGGACACCGACTTCACCAGCTGCGGCTCCTCCGCCGGCTCGGCGGTGATGGTCGGCGCGGGCGTGCTGCCGCTCGCCCATGGCACCGACGGTGGCGGCTCGATCCGCATCCCCGCCGGCACCTGCGGCGCGATCGGGCTCAAGTCTTCGCGCGGCACGTTTTCCATCGCCCCCTACGGCTCGGATTTCACCTCCGTCGTCTCGACCCAGGGCTGCATCAGCCGGACCGTGCGCGACACCGCCACCTTCGTCGATGCCTGTCGCGGCGGCGCGCCGGGCGAGTTCATGCCCTACTGGCATCCCGACATGCCCTTCGCCGAGCAGATCACCCGCGATCCCAAGCCCCTGCGCATTGCCGTCTCGCATGAATGGGGGCCCTACCGCGCCACGCCGCACATCGCCGCGGAACTCGAGAAGGCGGCGAAGCTGCTCGAAGGCCTGGGGCACCATGTCGAATGGCAGAGCCCGAAGGTGGATTTCGCCCGCGCCTACGCGGCGCAGACCACCTGCTACATCACCAACTTTGCCCAGACCGTGGACGCGCTGCTGAAGTCCCGTGGCCTTGAGACGCCGCCCGACGCGCTGATCGAGCCGATGAACATCCGGATCTGGGAACAGGGCATCAACGCAAGCTACAGTGAACGCGCCCAGATGCAGCTCGACTTCAACGAGACGGCCCGCGCCTTCGGCGCTTTCCACGAGGCGTGGGACATCATCCTGACGCCGGTCACGGCGCGGGAAACCCCGCCCATCGGCACCACCGAGTATCTCACCACCACCGACACCGCCTCCGCGCTCGACTGGTTCGAGAATCTCTGGGGCTTCTTCGCCTACACCCCGCTGAACAATCTCTGCGGCACCCCGGCGATCTCTTTGCCGATGGGGCGCCACGCCAACGGGCTGCCGCTCGGGATCCAGGCGCAGGCGGCGCAGGGCGCGGACGGGCTGCTGCTGCAGCTCGCGGCGCAGGTCGAGCGGGCGGTAGAGGGTCGGTGGTTCGGAGGCGACCTGCCCGCCGTGCACGTCACCCGGCTCTGATACCGCCGATGCCGCTCCTCAGGGCGGCGCTCCGGCTTTCGAAGCCTCAGGCGCTGCGCGTCCTTCCACGGCGCGCTCACGGAAAAGCGCCGCGCTAGGCCTCCCCCGCGTCCTGCTGCTCGACCCATTGCATCAGCCGCGCGCCTTCTCTCTGGTCGTGCTCCCAGGCCGCGCGCGCCGCGGCTTCGGGATCGCGCGCGCGAAGGGCCGCGATCAGCGGCGCGTGCTGCGCTATGATATCCTCCGGCCCCGACGCCACGTGATCGTTGCTGGTGGCGATGAAGAGCCGCACCTGTTGCTCGACGAGCCGGTATTGCGCGGCCAGCCGCTTGTGGCCCGCGCTGTCGACGATGGCGCGATGCAGCGCGAAATCCGCATCGTTCATCCGCCGCCGATCCTCGCTGGCGCAGGCGTCTTCCAGCGCGACGAAGGCCGCTTCGAGGCTCGCCCGAACCTCGGGCTCCTCACGGCCCGCGGCAAGGCGCGAGGCGAGGCTTTCGAGGCTGCCGCGCAGGGTCCAGAGCTCCCAGACATCCTCGGCGCTGAGCGACGCGACCTCCCAGCCGGTATAGGGGATCTGCACCACGATGCCTTCGACCGCGAGGCGCTGAAGCCCCATCCGCACGGTCGAGCGGGCCACGCCGAGCTGTTCGGCCAGCGCATTCTCGGTGAGCCTGCCGCCGGGCGAGACATCGCCAGAGAGGATGAAATCGCGAAGATGCTCGGTCACCAGAGCTTCGGTGGATTGCCGTTGCACCGGGCGAAGCTTGTTGATGCTCATCGTCGTCCTCCCCTCGGGGCCGCCACCGGCCCCGCCCCCGCCGCGATCAGCCCGTGGGCGTCGCGATGCTCACCCGCTCCCCGCGGGCCTCGATCGCCTCTGCAGCCTCCAGCACCACATCCTCGCGATAACGCGCGGAAACGAGCTGAATTCCGAATGGCGTGCCGTCCTCCGTCGATCCCGTCGCGAGGCAAAGCGACGGCATTCCCCCGACCGGCAAGCCGATCATCGCCATCTGAGACGTCCAGACGCGCTGATAGTCGGCCTCCCCTTTCAGGTCAAGATTGTCGGCAAACGGCAATTCCGCCGAGGGCGGCAGCAGGACGACCGGGTAGCGCTCGAGGAACTCGGCCCAGTCCCGCGCGATGCCGACCCGCGCGATCAGCGCCCGCGAAAAGGCGTCCTTGTCGATGCTCCTGGCGAAATCGCGCTTGCCGGCCAGCGCGGCGATGGCGCCGGGGTCGCCCTCCGTCTCGGCAGCGGCGACCTGCGCCTCGTAGCCGTCGCCCATCCAGAGCGTCAGCTGCACCGCCACCGCGTCGGCGATGGGCGGCAGGCTGTCAAGCTCGTCGACCTGCCAGCCGGCATCGCGCAGCTTCTCTGCCGCGTCGAGCAGCGCCGCCTGCAGCTCGGGGGCGGTGTCCATGCCATCGGGCCGCAGGCAGAGCGCTGCGCGCCGGGCCACCGCAGGCCCTGTCAGCGGCACCGGCACCGACCACGGATCGCGGGGATCGGGCCCCGCCATCACCTCGAAGCCGAGCCGCAGATCCGCCACCGTCCGCGCCAGCGGCCCCGAGACCGCCATCAGCTGGGCACCGACCGGACGATCGGGGCTTGAGGCGTTGTAGGCCGGCACCCGCCCGAGGCTCGGGCGCAGGCCGTGAATGCCGCAGGCATAGGCCGGGTAGCGGATCGAGCCGGCGATGTCGGTGCCATGCGCGATGGCGCCGATCCCCGCCGCCGCCGCGGCCCCTGCCCCGCCCGAGGAGCCGCCCGGCGTCAGAGCCCGGTTGCGCGGGTTGTAGGTGTGCCCGTGGACGAGATTGTTGGTGAACCAACGGTAGCCGAAACAGGGCATGTTGGTGCGCCCCAGAGGCAGCGCGCCCGCGCGCAGCATGTTGGCCACGAAGGGGCTGTCTTTTGTCGCGATCAACCCGGCCTGCGATGTCAGGCCGTTGGTTGTCGCATAGCCGGCCTGATCGGCGTTGACCTTGACGGTCACCGGCACCCCGGCCAGAGGCCCCGGGTCCTCGCCCGCCGCGACCATCTTGTCGACCCGCGCGGCGGCGGCGAGCACCTCGTCGGGACGATACTCGACCACGGCATTGATCGCCGGGTTCACCGCCTCGAGGCGCTCGAGCGCGGCGGCGGCGACTTCGGTCGCGCTGACCGCCCCGCTGCGCACAAGCGCCGCGATCTGGGTTGCGGGAAGGCTCCAGAGCGGATCGGTCGGGGTCATGTGTCAGTCTTTCCTG
>NZ_JBYNAH010000353.1:0-3055 GCF_059781815.1 Salipiger sp.
CGAGTTGCTGACCGCCTATCTGAATGGCGATGGCACCATGCCCCGGCGCAGCGCCGGCTGCGACATGTCGGGCAGCATCGTCACCGCGACCATCACCTGCCGGCCCGCCAGCGCCGGCATCGCGACGAAGACCAGCCCGATGCAGGAAAACCGTGCCAGCTCGTCGGCCCAGGGCAGGCCAAGGTCAAGGAAATTGCGCGCCGCCACCTGCAGCACTACCAGCAGGGCCATCAGCGCCAGCAGCGCCATGCCGAGCCGGGTGCCAGCAGTGGTGAGCCGCGCGAGAACCGCGCGGCCCTTGGCTTTGGCCGGGGGCGTGCCCGGCATCAGGCGACTGCCGCAATCTTGGCGTAGAGATCGCCGTATTCGCCGCCGAAGCGCTCGTCGACAAGCGCGCTCACCGAGGCGCGGAAGGCCTCGAGGTCGAGCCCGTCCTCGGCGCCGATCACCGTCATGCCGAGATCGCGCAGCTTCTGGGTCTCGGTCTCCTCGTTGTCGAGGATCGCCTTGGTGGCCTTCTCGCGGGTCTGCTGCGCGGCATCGCGCACCGCGTCCTGCTCGGCGCCCGACATGCCCTGCCAGGTGTCCTCGTTCATCACCACGACCTCGGCGTTCGACATGTGGCCGGTCAGCATGAGATGCGACTGCACCTCGTATAGCTTGACGTTGAGCACCACGTTCACCGGGTTCTCCTGCCCCTGCACCACGCCGGTGGCGAGCGCCGTCGGCACCTCGGACCAGTCGACCGGCACGGCAACGGCGCCCATGCCCTCGACAGCGGTGGTGTAGATCGGGAACGGCACGGCGCGGATCTTGGTGCCCGCGAGATCCTCGGGCGACATCACCGCCTTGTTGCAGGTGAGGTTCCGGCGGCCGAAATAATGCGCGTAGATGACGCGCACGTTGGCGGCGGCGATCAGCCCCTCATTGAGCTCCTGCATCACCGGGCTTTCCACGTCGGTCACCTTCATCAGGTGGTCGACGTCGCGGTAGAGATAGGGCGTGTCGAGCGCGGCGAACGGCTGGTAGAGCGAGCCGAGCGCGCCGGCGGTGTTGTGCGAGAAGGCGATGGTGCCGAGCGAGACCGCCTCGGCCAGCTCCTGCAGCTTGCCGAGCTGGCTGTTGGGGAAGACCTGCACCGAGATCTCGCCGCCCGAGCTCTGGCCGAGCGCCTCGGCAAACCAGTCGGCCTGCGCGCCGGCAACCGAGGCGACCTCGTTGTTGTGGCCGTAGCGGAGGCTCCTTGCGGCAAAGGCCGGGCGCGCGATGAACGGCGTTGCGAGCGCACCGGCGCCGGTGAGCAGCAGGCTGCGACGGGACAGTCCCTTGGTGGTCTGCATCTGATCTCCTCCCTGAAGGTTTGATGCTTTCTGATGTGATTTTCTCGAGGTTTTCGAGAATTTCACTTAAGTTGAGTAGCTATTGACGAACGCTACCGTTTTGCAGCAGCATCCGTCAAAGCAAATAAGATGATGGGTTTTGAGGTGTATTGATGGGCGAAGGCGGCGAAGATCCCGCGGGCGAAAGGCCGCAGCAATCCGACGTGGCGGCGCGCGCCGGCGTGTCACTGGCCACCGTCGACCGGGTGCTGAACCGCCGCAAGGGAGTGAAGGAGCGGACCAGGGAGCGGGTGCTCGAAGCCGCGCGCGAGCTTGGCTTCCTAAGCGCCGGAGAGGAGGCCCGGCTCGGGGCCAAGCGCCCGCTCAACATCGTGGTGCTGCTGCCGGCGGGCGCCAATCCCTATCTTCGCCTGCTCGGAGAACGGTTGCGCGCACGGCTCGAACGCGGCGGTGCCGACGGGCCGGCGCTGCGCTGCTTCTTCATCGAGAGCTTCAGCGCGCAGGCGCTCGCCGAAGCGCTGCGCCGCAACGCCGGTTGGGCCGATGGCATCGCCTTCTTCGCCATCGAGCACCCGGTAGTGCGCGAGGCGGCGGCGGAGGTGGCGGCGACGGGCACGCGGCTGGTCTCGATCGTCTCCGATCTCGGCTCGGTGCCGGGAATTCCGCATGTCGGGCTCGACAACCGCGCCGTGGGGCGCACGGCCGGCCTGCTGATCGGGCGCTTCTCGGGTGGCAAAGCGGGTGCGGTGGCGCTGGTGGCGGGCTCGCGGCACTACCGCGCCCATTCCGAGCGCGAGGCGGGGTTCCTCAGCATCCAGGAAGAGCTGTTTCCTCAGCTTCGCGTCCACGGTATGCGCGAGGGGCACGACGATGCCGCGGAGAACTATCGCCACACGCTCGCGTTGCTGGAGCAGGTGCCCGATCTCGTCGGCATCTACAATGTCGGGGGCTCCTCCGGCGGGATCACTCGGGCGCTGCGCGAGCAGGGCCGGCAGGACGTGATCTTCATCGGTCATGGCCTGACGCAGGACACGCGGAAGGCGGTGCTCGAGGGCACGATGGACGCGATCCTCGATCAGGATCCCGACACGTTGCTCGACCGGGCGGTGGCCTGCCTGAACGAGCCGGCCACGACGGCCCGGCCGCTGAAGCTCGACATCTATTTCAGCGAAAACCTGCCCTGAGCCTTGGGCGCAAAGGTCGATCGGATCATCTTGGCAGGTGGCGCAGCGCACTGGCGAAGCGTCGCCGGGCGTGTCTGTTTGATCGGCGTGGCCCGGATCCTGCCGTTCGTGACGGACTGATCGCTCACGTGCGCTTGAAGCTCGTATCGCAGCGTGCGCTGATCGGAGGGCACTGGACCAGCGTCGCGCTCTTGCGTGATTTCGATCGGGATCTCGAAGCTGTGCGGCATGGCGTCCATTGCGTTGTGGAGCCGGTCATCTATGATCCGATCCCGGTCCGCACAAGTAGGCGGAAATGCAACAAAATCAGCTTCTTCGGTGCGGTCCGCAAATCGGCCGCTGAAGCGCGTCTGGCCCTGAGGGCGCCTAGGGTAGCCTGCGGCGCAAGGTGCCCACGTGGCGGCGAATCTGAGGGCCGTCAGAGGGTGCTGGGGTCCGAAGCGCGCCAACGCGGAGCCGGCGCGCTCTATTTCCGTTATGTCAGACCATCTTCTCGACGTCGCCATCCCAGACGTCGAGCAAGAGCCCGAG